>JANXWM010000329.1 GCA_025351145.1 Chitinophagaceae bacterium | reverse complement strand
CGAGGATGAAAAGAAACGACCTACAAAAGCAGATATAGAATTTAAAGCACCTGTTGGATACAGCGACCACCTTGATCATTTTACCAACTTTTTCGATGCGGTAAGAACGGGCAAACAATCTGTTGAAGACTCCACTTTTGGCTTCAGGGCTGCCGCCCCGGCACTTGCGTGCAACGCAAGTTATTTCGAAGAAAAAATCATTAACTGGGATCCCGAAAACATGAAACTTGTAAAGGGTTAATTTTTTGTACCGGGCAGAAGCATTTCTATGAAGCTTTAGTTGCGTCGCACTCTTGTACGTTCGGAACATTAATGAGCAATGTGCAACAACGTTATTTGCGTAAAAAATTTATTGCAGCCGGCACTTTGGTTTATGCCTGTTGGTTTGTTTTTTTTAACCCAAGGTTTATGCCTTGGGTTTAAAACTTGCGTGATGTTCGGGCTTTAGCCAAAGCTACACGCTTAGATCATCTTCGTGTGATCGGTAGAATTACCTCAGCACAAGAGTGCGACGCAAGGGACGATGCCATGAAAAACTTCTTTTGCCTGGCTCAAAATATTCTAGTTCCAGCTATGAAAAGGCATTGTAAAAAAATCATCCACTTTTTTATTGAAATCATCTTTATGGTCTATCAATGTTCCGTGGCTTGAGTTGGGCAATATCCATAAATACGCATGGGGAATGTTCTGGTAAATTTGCACGGTATGCTCTAACGTAATTAAATCGTGATCGCCGCTGATGATCAGTGAAGGACATTGTATGGAATGCAGTTGCGATAATGGAATGTTGGGCTGCAGCCAGTCGAGCATAAATATTTTCCAGTCGTTTTTTTCTTTCGCCTTACCGAAAGGTTTATTTGCATGCTCATCAAAATTTCTTTTTTCGTCTTTCCACAACGAAGGGATGAGCGCCGTAGAATCGGGCCACAAATTTGCACCGGTTGAAGCAAGCTTTATTACTTTTTCAGGGTGGCGCATGGCGAGCAGCAAAGCATTGATACCGCCATCGCTCCAGCCGATAACATAAGCCGAATCAATGTGCATGGCAGTGAGTAAAGCAGCAAAATCATCTGCCATCATTTCGAAACTTAATGAATCACTGTTGTCTGTTGATTTGCCGTGGGCACGGCTGTCAACAGCAATTACTTTATATTTTTTTGCGAAATAAGAAATATTGTTTTTGAACGCACTGATGTTGCCGCCATTGCCATGAATCAGGAGGAGCGGTTTGCCGCTGCCATATACTTCGCAATACATTTTAAAACCACGTATGTTATAATATTTTCCTGCCGATGGATTGTTGCCGTAATCAACAGTTTTGTTTTGTGCGATAACATGGGTAAAGGTTAACTGCAATACCAGGAAGCAGGCGATAATTTTTATCATCTAATGCGTGTTTTGTTTACTGCTGAGTTTTTTAATGGGCATTATCTCCACCCTACGAAATTCCACTTCCGAACCTTCAGCCTGCAGGGCAATACTTCCTTTATCAGCAGTAGAATTATAACCATAATTTACCAGGTCGCCGTTTACCCAAACTTTTATTGAATTGCCCTCCACTTCAATGGTCATGCTGTTCCATTCGCCCACAGGTTTTTCAGAGCTGTCGGTAAGGTTTAAGATGCGCCTTCCCTTGCCTTCTGTAATTCCCCAGTCGGCTTTTGGCCCGCGGCGTTTTTCCATATCGGGCACAGTAATATCTTCTACTATGCACCAGAAATCGCCTGCATCGCCATGCTGCATTTGCACCTCAATAGACTTCGGAAACATCTTATACAAAGCACGTGGCGTGCTGGCAAACACAAGCACACCGCAGTTTCCGGGCACACCGGCAAAACGGTATTCAACATTTAACCGGTAGTTATGGTAAACAGAATCGGTAATAAGATGGCCGCCCGGCGTACCAAGGCTTACCAGCATTCCATTGCGCACAATGAATGGATTGATGGCCGCCTTATCGGTATCCATTGCAGGAACATCCACATGCCAGCCGCTTAAATCTTTACCATTAAAAAGGCTGTGCGGTTGTGCTATAGAATGCGAACCGCAGAAAAAAATTGCCGAAGCAATTATGGTTACCTGAATAAACTTTTTCATAAGAATTTATTTTTTCAATGCTGTGGCTGCGTGCTGTAATACAATTGCTGCCGTATTCTGTTTATCTGTTAATGCAGCCATGTAAATGAGCTTTACATCTGTGCCATAAAAAAGAAAAGTGGGTGTAGAAACTACATTTACTTTTTGCTTTTGCAGAAACGCCTGCGTTTCCATTGAATTGGCTTCAAGCCTGTAGCTGATAAAATGTTCGTTATAATATTTGGCCACTTTCGGGTCTTTGAAAATGGGTTCAAAAAGCATGCAGGTGTGGCAGTCGGAAGCAAACACTTCTAAAAAAACTTTTTTGTTTTGTGCCTTTGCAAGGTCAAATACAGTACGCAGGTTTCCCTGGGTTACAAAGTTTACCTGTTGCCCATGGCATACGGCAGTTGTAATAACAAAACCAAGCAGGCAACAATATCTTTTAAGATGATTCATATTTTTTATGTTACGCCAAATGTAATCTGCATTAAGGTATAATAAGGTTTCTGCAGCTTATATATTTATGCTAATACTGGTGAAAGCCCTGCGACACAAATTCCAGTACAACAGGCAATGCAGTGCGCCAGTAAGTCCAGTTATGGCCGCCATCCTTTGTACGGAATTCATGCGGTATTTCTTTTTTGCGCATGGCAATATGTGCCAGTGAATTCCCTTCATATAAAAAATCATCATCACCACAATCAATATACCAGCGCACTGCTTTTTTTAAACTGTCGGGCACGTTGTTAATTAATACCAGCACACTTTGCCGGTTATAGTAAGAAGCAATTGCGGTATCAGCAATATTCGGATTGTCTTTCGTTAAACGTGTTTTTGCATCTTCCATTGTAAGCGGCCCTGTGCCTGCACTTAATGGACATGCAGATGAAAATAATTCGGGGTGGTGCAGTGCATAAGTAAACGTACCATCGCCACCCATCGATAAACCCGAAACAGCACGGTAACGTTTCTCGGCTTTTATGCGGTAAGTCTTTTCAACATAAGGCATCAGCTCCTGGAAAAAGAAATCTTCATAACGCCATGTGCCTGTTGCGTTGTTTGAATAACCACGAGTACCCGTATTTGCATCAGGCATTACAATGATCATTGGCGTTGCCGTTCCTTCGCTGATGGCTTTGTCAGTAATGTTCTGCACTTCGCCAAATTGCACCCAACCGGTTTGATCATCGCCGCCGCCATGCAGCAGGTATAAAACAGGATAACTTCGCTCCGATGTTTCATAGCCTGGAGGAAGATAAATAGCATACTTCCGGTCCATATTTAATATTTTGCTTTTCACGGACAGGTTGTCAAACACCTTACTGCCCTGCGCCATTAACGGCGCATAAAATGGCATGCACAAAAGAAGCAACCAAAGTTTTTTCATATAACAAGTTTGCTTAAAATTAAGCGATAAACCAGTAAATGAAACAAGCATTTTTTTTGAGCCCAGCTTTTGAAATGTATAAAGCTTTACTTGCGTCGCACTCTGCAGCGGTTGGATTGTATATTGAGCTTTTATCGCAGCGTAGATTAAAGCGAACAATAAGCCAGTAAGCCGTCATGCCGAATTTATTTCGGCATCTTCTGGATAATTTTTATACCCGGGCCGCAAGGGTTCATGTCTTTACGAACCTTTACAATGTTATGTTCCGGTACGTGGAGACACGTACCGGGGCATCTTTATTTTATTTTACGGACACGAACCAAGGCAAAGCAAGACGATGCTTCATACATATTCTACATACACACTAAAAAATCCTAACTTTCATTATATTTAATGTGTAACGCATGAAAAGGATATTTAAAAAAATCGGGGTTTGCCTGCTGCCTTTTTTGTTAATAGCAATCATTTCATTTGCTGCTGTAAATGACGATGTATTCAACGACACCATCGTGGCCGGAAAGCCAATACCCGTTATTACCGATTCTTTGCTAAATGCCAGCTATAGCATGCTGGCCAAGCAGTTTGGAGAAAATAAAATTATGCCGGCTGGTTACGAAAAGCAGATACTTTTTGCCCTGTCTTATTTCCCCGAACTGGTGCACATAAGCATTACTTTTAAGATTGAGAAAAGTACCAGTGGTATTATTTCTACCCGGCCATTCATTGGCAGTTTGCTGAGGAGCAGCGGCAAGCGCAGCTACCTTGTTGTAATTAACGATTCAACGGAAGGCAGATCAATGCCTACCTGGTTAAACTGCGAAATAAACGGTCAGATTGGAATATTGGGCCACGAACTATCGCATATAATTTACTTCAGTAAACAGACCGGGTTAGGGCTGCTGGGGCTTGGTGTTGCGCATATTTCAACAAGCTTTATGGATCGTTTTGAAAATAAAACTGATAGTGTTGACATTGAACGCGGCCTCGCCTATCAGTTAATTGCGTGGAACCAATACCTGCAAAAATACTTCAGGCCCATGAACCCGGATTTTGCCCCACAGCCCGATAAGCCCGATGCCCATGAAAGATATATGAGCATTGAACACATACGCCAGGTAATGGCAAACAGTAAAGTTTACAGTAATTAATTTTTTGTACCAGGCTGAGAGAATATGAATGAAGCTTTACTTGCGTCGCACACTGCGGCGGTTGGATTATATATTGGGCTTTTATTGGAGCAAAGATTAAAGTAAAAGTTATTGGAGGTAACTCTAACAATGGCGACAATATTATTGCTGTGTCATTGGTGCAAGGAATATATCTTATAGAGTTTTTCTATTTGATTATTTTTAAGCAATTAATAATATAAACCTCAAGCCCGTAAATCTAATGAAAAATTTTAATGAAAAAATCGATTATGTAATTATTCTAAATTGTATAAGTTCGGATGATAATCAATTATTCCAAAACCTAGCTTTTGATGATTTGATAGCATCATTCGATGACATGGGTTTGCGGCATGCATTAGCAGAACATCTTACCCCAACCCCTAAATTATTACTAAATGAATTAGAGATTATAAAGAAAAAAGCTGAACAGGGGATGCGTTTTTTAATTCATATATTCTCTCATGGGGATGAAAAAGGGATTGAGTTTATTCAAACCAAAGAAAAACTTTCGTGGCAAGAGATGGCAAAACATTTTGCCGACATTAACAAAGCATCTTCGAATACACTTATCTTGTACATGACTACATGCAAGGGTTTAAATGCTATTAAAATAAATACGTATTATCCAAACTCTTGTCTTTGCTTAATTGGTTCACCAAGGGATTTACGCCCTGATGAAGTTATTGAAGTAAATAAGCAATTTTATATTTTACTAAAAGACAATGAAGAAATTAAAGAGATTGTTGGAACAATACAGAAAAGCATGGAGATTAAAGGAGTCAAAGATGTAATTGAACTTATTTATAGTTAGAAGGTTATTTTATGGCGATAACAAAAAGAAACCATCACTTACCTATCTAGAAATTTTATAAGATTCGACCGAGTCCGAGTCATATTTCCATATTCATCTTCAATTTCGGCCCAAACATGTTCTGTTCCTTCATCATAAATTTTATAAAAACAATGAAACCACCCTTTCTTTTTTGTTTCTTTATGTTTATCTAAAACATTAAAATATTCTATTGGCCGGAGGTTATCTTTTGAATTTATCATTTATATTTTTTTATAAGATAAAACTTTCCAAAATTATAAAACTTTTTCATTAACTAATGTTTACCATTTTCATACATATATCAACCGTTTGTTGAAAGTTTTCTTTGTATGCTTGTCTAGTAAGCAACATTAACTTCAAATTCCGCTTCGCTAAAAGCCCCACAAAATTCGCAACTGTACAAGAGTGCGACGCAACAGCCGATCCACAAAGAACCTTCTGGCCGGCTCATAAAAAATCCAACAAAAAACGGTGAAAGAAATTTAGCAGTTATCTTTGCGCCGCAGATTATGAACTTAAGTGTGTTGAAGGAGCAGTATCAGAATTCCCCCCGCCTTTTTCAATTGGCGGACAGGCTTTCTATTCCCCTCTCTGCCGGAGAGGGGCAAGGGGTGAGGTCAGAAAAAATCTTCCTTAAAAATTTATTGGGCAGCAGTGCGGAGTTTGTGGTAAGCAGCGTTTTTATGCATGCTAACTGTCAGCAGTTAAATCATTTGGTGGTACTGAACGATGCGGAGGAAGCGGCTTACTTTCACAACACACTGGAGAACCTTACCAATGCGCTTGACCTGTTTTATTTTCCTTCAAGTTTTAAGAACCGCAAGAATTTTAAGCTGCTCAATTCGAGTCATGTAATGTTGCGTACGGAGATGCTTACCAAATTATCTACCGGCGGCAACCGCAAAATAATTGTTACTTACCCCGAAGCGTTGTTTGAAAAAGTAGTGTTGCCAAAAACACTGAGCGCTAATATCATCAGCATAAAGGTTAATGAAACTATTAACCCCGATAACCTGATGGAACTTTTTGTTATGTATGGTTTTGTGCGTACTGATTTTGTGTATGAACCGGGACAATTTGCACTACGTGGCGGCATATTAGATATTTATTCTTTTGGTAATGAAAAGCCTTACCGCGTTGAATTGTTTGGCAACGATGTGGACAGCATCAGAATATTTGATCCTGAAACGCAGTTGAGCGAACGCAAGCTGTTGCAGGTAAATATTATACCGAATGTGGAAACACAATTCGACAGTGGCGAAAAAGTTTCACTGCTTGAATTTTTACCGGAGAACACGATTGTGTGGCTGAAAGATTGGGATGTAATTAAAGAAAAGATCGCCGTGCAGGAAGAAGACCTGGAAGGTTTTCTGGGTATGCTCGATGATGGTTTCCGCATGCAGAACAGTGAAGAAGATGATGACACACAAGTAGTAAAAAATGTACGGCGCGATGATTTTGTAAATGGTGCTGCAATAGAAAAATTATTTGCGTTAAGACATATCGTGGAGTTTGGCTACAAGCCGCAACTTTCCAATTTCGAGATCGAATTTAAAACAAAAGCGCAGCCGTCTTTCAACCGTCAGTTTGATCTGCTGATCAAAGATTTAAAAGCTTATGAAGCTGCTAAATACAGCATTTTTATTTTTGCTGAACAGACTAAACAATTGGAAAGACTGAACAGTATTTTTACTGACCTGCATACAGAAATTCAGTTTGTTCC
Organism: Chitinophagaceae bacterium; assembly: GCA_025351145.1. Taxonomy (GTDB): domain Bacteria; phylum Bacteroidota; class Bacteroidia; order Chitinophagales; family Chitinophagaceae; genus Limnovirga. The sequence continues at coordinate 30,995 of JANXWM010000329.1, read as the reverse complement.
TGTTGCTACTTCAATTCACGAAGGCTTTATAGATGAAGACCTGAAAGTAGTTTGCTACACGGATCACCAGATATTTCAGCGTTACCATAAATACAGGGTTAAGCAGGCATATAACAAGAACAAAGCGCTTACTTTAAAAACACTTCGTGAGCTGCAGCCGGGGGATTATGTTACACACATCGATCATGGTGTAGGCACGTACAGTGGTTTGCAGAAATTAGATGTGAATGGAAAAATACAGGAAGCCGTGCGCATCATTTACCGCGACAGTGATATACTTTATGTAAACATAAACTCGCTGCACAAGATTTCTAAGTTCACAGGTAAAGAAGGAACGGTTCCTAAGATCAATAAACTGGGCAGCGATGTTTGGAACAAGCTGAAGGAGAAAACAAAGATCAAAGTAAAAGAGATTGCATTCGACCTGATAAAATTATACGCTCAACGCAAGGCACAGCATGGCTTTGCGCACACACCGGATACTTACATGCAAATAGAACTGGAAGCATCTTTTATTTATGAAGACACACCCGATCAAAGCACTGCAACAGCCGATGTAAAAAAAGATATGGAAAGCCCCAGCCCAATGGACAGGCTGGTTTGCGGCGATGTAGGTTTTGGCAAAACAGAAGTTGCCATACGTGCAGCATTTAAAAGTTGTGTGGATGGAAAGCAGGCCGCTATACTTGTACCCACAACAATCCTGGCATTTCAACACTATAAAACTTTCCAGGAAAGGTTAAAAGATTTTCCTGTTACGGTAGATTATATCAACAGGTTTAAATCTGCCAAGGAGAAAAAAGAAACACTCCAAAGAGTAGAAGAAGGAAAGGTTGATATTATCATTGGTACACATGGTTTGCTCGGTAAAGAAGTGAAGTTTAAAGACCTTGGCATCATGATCATTGATGAGGAACAGAAATTTGGTGTGGGCCATAAAGAAAAACTGAAAACACTTAAAACAAATGTGGATTGTTTAACGCTCACTGCCACTCCCATTCCACGCACACTGCAGTTTAGTTTAATGGGCGCAAGGGATTTAAGTATCATAAATACGCCGCCGCCTAACCGCCAGCCAATACAAACAGAAGTGCGTGTGTTCAACGACGATTTTATACGCGATGCCATTTATTTTGAAACAGAACGTGGAGGCCAGGTTTTCTTTATTCACAACCGTGTATTGGGTTTGGCGGAAATGGCAGGAATGATACAGGGCCTTTGTCCTGACCTGAGTATTGGCTTTGCACACGGACAATTAGAAGGCCACGAACTGGAAGAACGTATCCTCGACTTTATAGAAAAGAAATACGATGTTTTGGTGTGCACCAACATTGTGGAAAGCGGTGTTGACATTGCCAATGTAAACACCATCATCATTAACAATGCGCATCATTTTGGTTTAAGCGATCTGCATCAATTACGTGGCCGCGTTGGCCGCAGCAACCGAAAAGCTTTTTGTTATCTGCTGGCACCGCCCATGAGTTCATTGCCTACCGATTCAAGAAAACGTTTACAAACATTGGAGCAGTTCAGCGATTTGGGAAGTGGTTTCCAGATAGCCATGCGTGACCTTGATATTCGCGGCGCAGGCAATATGCTTGGTGGCGAACAGAGTGGTTTTATGGCGGAGATCGGTTTTGAGATGTACCAGAAAATACTTGACGAAGCCATCCGCGAATTAAAGCGTACTGCATTCAAAGATTTGTTTAAGGAAGAGATCAGCAAGCAGGATGATTTTGTAAGCGACTGTACTATTGACACCGACCTCGAAATATTGATACCCGATGAATATGTAGAAAGTATTACAGAACGCTTGTCGCTTTACACAAGATTAGACAGTTGCGAAACAGAAGAAGACCTTGTTGCTTTTCATACAGAAATGATTGACCGTTTTGGCTCCATACCAAAACCTGTGGAAGATTTGTTTACCACCGTTCGTTGCCGCAAACTTGCTGTGGCGCTGGGTTTCGAGAAAATGAGTTTAAAGCAGGAAACCCTGCGTTGCTATTTCATTAATAAAAACGATTCTCCTTATTTCGAATCTTCCATATTTAAAAACACTTTGGAATACCTGCAAACCGGTACCAACAAAGCCCGTTTAAAACAGGTTGCCAAAAACTTTTTGTTGGTTGCAGACGATGTAAAGGGCATGGAAGCCATGCACCGTTTCCTTAAGCAGATGCACACTGCGGTAATTAAAGCCAAAAAGGAAGTTGCTGTTTAAGCCGTTGTGCAATTCATTTGGTTTGTTTATCTTCACTAAAACAACCAAAACATGGCAAACAATTCTTTTCTCGGCACAGATATGTTGCCCGATTATACGCCAACAAGCGACGAAAAAACACTGGCATTATTATCGCATATTTTAACTTTCGTGGCCCCGGTACTTGCGCCATTGATTATTTATATTATCAAAAAAGACGAATCAAAGTTTGTGGCTTACCATGCAAAAGAATCATTGAATTTTCAAATCACCCTCATCCTCATTATTATCGGGTTAATCATTACAGTAATAGGCATTATCACCTTAGGCTGGCTGGTAGGTATTTTTTCTGTTATACTGGTAATCGTAGCCACCATCCGTGCAAGCGAAGGCAAGCTGTACAAATATCCTTTCTCTATAAAGTTTATAAAGTGATTTTTTGGGACCGGGCATCGGAATAAGTATTAAGCATCCTTGCGTCGCACTCTTGTACGTTCGGATTATGCAGCAGCAAAACCAACAGCCATGCCCCGCTCAGAACCGAAGGTAATACCAGCAGACTGCCGTATCAATAATTTTACAGAATTATCTAAATAGTTCACAAATCCATTGCCCTGTGCTTTAGCACGGGGATAAAGATTGCTTTTCGGGTTTCGGGCTTTAGCCCAACATTCGCAATGTGAAATGGCTGTGGCTAAAGCCGTTAATAATATTTATTAATTTACCCCGACCTAAAGGATCGGGGCAATAGATAATGCGTAGATAAAAAGCGTTTGCGAATTAAATACATAACCCTGTATTTTAGTTTATCAACTGTGCGTTGCTGTTTTTAATTTAACCTGCCGCTTCAAATAATATTTTTATCTTCAACTATAACCCAAATATTTTTTTTATGAAACGCATCTTTATCTTATTCATCATCACGGCCCTTTGTATTTGCAAAGCAAACAACAGCACTGCACAGGTAAACGTAAATGATTCCCTTGCTTTGGTAGATTTATACAACAGCACAGATGGCCCTAACTGGTATATAAAAGATGGCTGGTTGAGTGGCCCAGTAAGCACTTGGTTTAGGGTATATGTTGAAAATAATCGTGTTGTACAGTTATATTTTAACTTCGACAATAATTTAAATGGCACACTCCCCGCTTCACTCGGTAATCTTTCAGAGCTTTATACCTTAGTAATTGATTATAATAAAATAAGTGGTACTATACCATCCTCATTTGCAAATCTTTCGAAGCTTGTTACTTTAGCAATCGATGGTTGCCAAATATCTGGTTCAATTCCAGCATTTCCCAGCAGTTTTACAAAACTTATTTCAATTCAACTGCAGAATAATCAATTAACAGGATCGATTCCTTCATCAATCGGTTATCTACCAAGTCTCATAGGTATTCAATTGGACAATAACAAACTTACAGGCCCGATACCTTCAAGTTTTAGTACTCTCCAGAATCTTCAAATATTAGGGGTTTCCAATAATCAATTATCAGGTTCGGTACCTCCTTTGACCAACACCACTAAGATTTCTGATCTTTTTTTATATAACAATCAGTTTTCTGGTCCCATCCCTGATTTTCATACATCAAATCCTTATGGAGAAATAGGGTTAGATCATAATCAGTTCTCTGGAAGTATCCCTGACTGGTTGGGCACAAGGACAAACATAGTTCAACTTGCATTAGATCATAATAAATTAACAGGCGTTTTGCCGACAAATTTTGGCAACCTTATAAACATTTCATATTTATCCTTAAGCAATAATGAGTTATCCGGGCCTATACCAACAACACTAACAAATCTAAAAAATTTTGCTTCCCTTTATATTGACAATAATCATTTCAATTTTGATAGCCTAGAATATATAGTATCCAATAACCATCTTTATTCTTTTAACTATTCCCCCCAATTAAACATTACCATCACCTACACCCCGCAAGGCGCTTATGGTAAACTTTCTGTTCATGCAGGCGGCACACTAAGCAACAACACTTACCAATGGTACAGGAACAACAGTTTATATAAAACCATTGTAGGCGATTCTGCTTTTATTGTAGATTCTCCCGGTGTGTATTTTGTAAAAGTGAATAATGCTATCGTTACAGCTTTACAGTTAACGAGCGACAGTATTACTATTGAGGCGGCATGTTCTGCTGCACCTTCTAATCCGGCAACAACAAGTATTAAGCAAACAACTGCAAGGTTAAACTGGAATGCTGCGCAGGGAGCAGTAAAATACCAAATAAAATTTGGTGCAACAGGTGGTGCTGTTTCAACCATCAACACTGCCAACGCATTCTTTAAATTAAGCGGCTTAACAGCAAACACAAATTATACATGGAAAGTGCGTTCAAAATGTTCGCTTCAATATTCTGCATACGCTACAGCAACAAGCTTTACAACGCTTCCTGCATTTGCAGCTACAGCACAATCAGAAGATGAAATAAACAAAGAAAACAGTTTTACCATTTCTCCAAATCCTGCAACAACAAATGTAAAACTGATGTTTAATTCATTTAAGCAATCAGCTTACAGTATTTCAGTTTATGACATTGCCGGGAAAATACTGTTAAGCAAAACAGGTACAGCCAATGCAGGGATGAATAATTTTATGCTTAATGTACATGCGTTGTCTGCGGGAACTTACCTTATAAAAATCCACTACGACACAGATAAAACAAGCATAGAAAAACTGGTGAAGGAATAATTAATTTTATTTAACCCCGGATTTTGCAGTTGGGTGTATTGGCTGTTGAAAGTCACCAAATGTTATACTGTACAAGTGTGCGACGCAAGGAACGATGCCCAAATAACCGTTGTTTGGCTCAAAAAAATCTACTGCAAAATTTGGGTTCAACAACTTTTAACGCATACAAAAGCCCGGCATTTTAAAATGCCGGGCTTTAATTTTTTTGCAGAGAAATAAATCTAAAATCCTTTTTTAGCAACACCATCAGCAATTGCCTGAAGTGCTTTGGCTTCGCCAAGAATAGCTGCCATTTTATTGCCTTTTCCATCATGACCGGTAGCCATATAACCGCCTTTGGCTGTTTTGGTAACTACTGCATCCTGCAAGGGAACATTTTTTTCCTTTGTCTTAAGGCAATATGCTTTAATCATTTTCGAAGTGTCCATGTTTCTAATAATTTAATGGTTAGTAATAGCTTTACTGCGTAATAAACCAACGCAATCTAACATTTTTTTCCATTACAGGAAATATATGCTCCCACAACTAATCCACATACTTAATCTGTATATCCTCAAAAATGTGCCTTGAAAAGAGGATTTTCAATTTTTGCTGGTCTTTTGGCTGAATAGAATTCTGAACGTACAAGAGTGCGACGCAAGGAACGGTGAATAGATATTCTGCTGCCCGGGTCAAAAAAAATCAATAACACAGCAATCGGTTTTATTTTATATACGGATGATTTTCTGCTCTCTTAAAACATCGAGCGTTAAAGGGGTTCCTTCATTCATGTTTTTGTAATCAAGCACATTGCAGAGAAATATTTTGTGGTCGGGAGTTTTCGTATCGGGCAATATTACGGGCAGCGCCTCCAGCTCAACTACCGCCAGTGCATCCTTTAACACCTGGTAGTTTTTCCATGCTATAAGTAAACCCCGCTTTTGCAGGTAAGCCATTTTATTGGTGCTGTTGCCCGATTTTTTGCCGAGCATATTTACCAAAACATACTGCTCTTTTGCAAGTATCTGCAACACAAATTTGTTGTAAAGGCCAATGTTTTCAAGCGTTTTGGTGCCGTAGTAAATACCACATACAAACTGTTTTGGCTGCATGCTTATCTGCGATGCATATGTAATTATGTGCATGTTGTAATTACCATTACCATCGGTACTGCTGATGGAGTATACAGGCAGATCGATCCTGTTCCATGGCTTTTTACGAAGGGTCATATTAAAGATTGATCGAGTTGGTAAAGAAAATTTTGTGCATTGGCAAGATGAATATTTTTTTTATCAGTGCTCATTTTATCGAATGTATTTACAAGCATGCCCAGCCTTGGGTTGGTAAGAAAGAAGCTGCGGTGTACATGCATAAAACGCCAGAATAAACCATCCCAAATCTGCTGCCAGTCACCTTTTGGCCAGTTGCCCATTTTCATAAGATAATTGCTGCCGCTGATATAGGGTTTGGTGGTCATTAGTCCGCCATCGGCAAACTGTGTCATCCCATAAACATTGGGCACCATTACCCAATCATACGCATCCACATACATTTCCATAAACCATTTATAGACTTCATCGGGGTCAAATTCGCAAAGCAGCATAAAGTTGCCCAATACCATTAAGCGTTCTATATGATGAGCATAACCGCTTTGTAAAGTTTTCTTTATTACTGTATCAACGGGTGCAATACCGGTTGTTGCATTCCAAAAACTCCGCGGTATTTTCCTCGTAAACCCCCAATAGTTTTTGGTGCGCTGTTTACTGCCTTCGCGTTCGTACACAATGCGTATAAACTCACGCCAGCCTGTAACCTGGCGTATAAAACCTTCTACGGAATTTAAGGGCACATTGTATCTTACTGCTGCATCTAAGGCTTTATCAATAACCTGTTGCGGGTTTAGTAAACCAATGTTGAGCATGGGCGTAAGCACACTGTGATACAGCACGTGTTCGTTTGCCACCATGGCATCTTCGTAAACACCAAATTTTGAAAACCGGACTTTTAAAAAATCATCAAGCCAGTTTTCTGCTTCTTCAAATGTGCAGGGATAACCCGATTGCGAATTGTTGTTTACAAAAGGTGCGTTTAGGCTCCCGTAATTATCCGGGTAGTTTGTTTGTATATAGTCGGTTGCTTCCTCAATGTATTTATTTGCGGCAGGTAAAGCAATTGCGGGTACCTTCTCCTGTTTTGGAAACTTTAAACGGTTGTCAGCATCAAAAGTCCATTTACCACCTTGTGGTTTACCGGATGCATCGAGCAGCAGCTTTCTTTTTTTGCGCTGATCAATATAAAAATCTGTTTGAAAATATGTTTTCTTTTCTTTAAAGAACCCGTTCACATCTTCCATGCTGTTTAGAAAGTTTGGCGTACGGTAAATGATTAATTTAATGTTAGTCCGTATGCATGCTCTTTGCAGTTTTCGCTGCAGCCAGTTATCTGCAACTTCGGCAATGTGTATTTGCTTAACCTTTTTATCTGCAAGGTGCTGCACTAATTTTTCTATGCTGCAGATTTCTTGCTGTGCATCTATATAATGAACGGTAAGCTTTTTGGCTGCGAGAAATTCCGCATAGAATTGCATGCTTGCCCTGTGCAGCAACAGTTTTTGTTTATGAAATATAAACTGGTTAAAATATAAAGCTTCTTCTACAATATAAACAGCTCTTTCTTCTTCAATAGCAGGGTGCTGCTTAAAAAGCTGGTGTGGAAAAACAATGCAAACATCCATGTTTCAATATTATTTGTCGCTGTTAAAGGTTACACTTTTGTAATACCGGCTGTAGTATTTCATGGCATCGCCTGTTGCGTCGCAATCCTTTCATCTGCAGGATATGAATGAAGCTTTTACCGAAGCGTATCTTAAAGCCCGTGCTTTATTCAACGTTAGAGAACAATTGATACATGCTTTTGTTGTAACAAAAATTTTGAGCAACTATATATTTAAAAACTATGGAAACAATAAAAGGGAAAAATATCCTTGTAGCCGGTGCCACAGGCGGAATAGGTTCGCACACGGTTAAGTTGCTTGTAAGCGGCGGCGCCAATGTGTTTATTACTGGTCGTAATAAAGAAAAACTGGGGCAAATTGGTGTTGAAAACAAAATACCGGAAGAAAGAATGTTTGCTGCCGACCTATGCAACAGCACCCAGGTAGAGTTGCTTAAACAAGCCTATTTTCAAGTGTTTCAAACTATTGACGTGCTGGTAAATACATCAGGCATCGGGATCATTAAACCTCTTGAGCAGTTAAGTGAACCCGATTTTCTGCAATCTTTAAATACCAATCTGGTGGCAAGTTTTCTTTTGGTAAAAGCTTTTCTGCCTGCAATGAAAGAAGCTAAAACAGGGCTTATTATCAATATTCCCGGCGTGCTGGGCAAAGTACCAATGGCTGGTGCTGCGGCTTACAGTGCAAGTAAATACGGACTTGTAGGAATGATGCAAAGCATAAGAGAAGAATTAAAAAGAACCAATATCAGGATTACCAATTTATTTATGGGCGGCGTGAATACTCCTTTCTGGGATGTGATTGACCTGCGGGTACAAAAAGATAAAATGATCAATACGGAAGAAGCAGCAAAAGCAATCTGGTTTCTTTGCCAGCAGCCTGTAAGCGGCGTGGTTAGCGAAATGGTGCTGCAGCCGTTTAATCACCAGGCTATTTAGGTTGATGATTTGTGTTGCCTGCATTTATTGCTGCAGTATTTTACCTCGGCCCAAACCTTTTCCCATTTTTTGCGCCAGGAAAAGGGCCTGCCGCAAACAAAACAGATTTTAGAAGGAAAGTTTTCTTTTTTCTTTTGTTTCATAAGTGTAAAGCCTGGTTAATTTTCAAAACAATAAATACCGGCTAAATAACACAGCGGTTTGAAAATAGTTAGCCCATTGACGATAAATCTTATGAAGTACAAGAGTGCGACGCAAGGAACGATGAGTGTGGATTTATTGCCCGGTAAAAAAACATTTTCTCTAATTTTATTGTTTAAAAAAAATAGATACCAGATTAAACAAATAAATACGGAATATTGTAATACATATTATGAATGCCTTTACAATAAAAGACCTGGAAAGCCTCTCTGGTATAAAAGCGCATACCATTCGTATATGGGAGCAGCGCTATTCTTTTTTAAATCCGCAGCGCACCGAAACCAATATACGGTACTATACGAACGATGAATTAAAAACGATTTTAAATATTTCACTGCTCAATAAATACGGCTTTAAAATTTCGCATATTGATAAGATGAGCAGCAGCGAAATTAAAGACAAAATACTTTCTCTTTCGCAGGCTGAAGCAAATCAGGAACGCATCATCAATGACCTGATACAGCACATGGCTGACATGGATATGGATTCATTTGAAACGGTGCTTGACAATTATATATCTGCACGTGGCATAGAAAAAACCATTACTTATATTATCTTTCCATACCTCGAAAAAATTGGCATCCTGTGGGTTACCAATCATATTAATCCGGCACAGGAACATCTTGTTACAAATATCATCAGGCAAAAGTTAATTGTGGGTATAGAGAGTACGATCTGCCACATAAAAGTGAACAAAACGGCATTGCTTTTTCTGCCCGAAGGCGAGCACCATGAGCTGGGTTTACTGTTCATGTATTATCTGCTGAAAAGCAGGGGGGTAAAGGTTTTGTACATTGGGGCCAACGTGCCTTTGGCAGATATTGAGTATGTTACAAAATTAAAAAAACCAGATTTTTTGTATGCTCACCTTACATCTGTTGCGCAGCATTTTAATTTTGAAAAATTTCTTACTAAGATCAATCTCCGGATCCCCGCAACGCCATTGATTATATCCGGCCAGGTTTCGCAAGCTTATAAGAAAAAAACGCCTTCCAATACTCATCTCAAGCGTTCCCTGCACGAAGTAATGGAGTACATTACAGTACTTTGATTCACTATGCTTATTTCCTTTTGAGTCATAAAGTTTATGAGGATTTAAATTTCAAAACAAAAGTTTATTTACCCGGCTTTCATAACATTGGGCATCGCCTCTTGCGTCGCACACTTGTACAGCTTGCCCCGCTGAGACGGGGTTCGAAATTCATTTGAGCTTTCAACATCCTGTTTATGTAATGCTGCTGTAACATTTTGCTCTGCAGTTATAATTCTTTTTATCAGAAAAGTTTTAATTTTTAGAACAGCAGTTTTGCACTTAAATTCAGATATACCAACTTTTAAAGCTTTTTTTTCTGGTGTTTTAAATTTTCTTTTAAATATTTTATTTGGCTTAGTAAAAACATTTTGTTTAACTTTACAGTAAATTAGTTAAACATAAAATCATGGCCACTTTAGATTTTAACCAGATGCTTTTGAGCAGCGCAGAATTTTTAAGGCCCTTTGCGATAACTCTTACCAGGGATTCTGAAACTGCAAAAGACCTGTTTCAGGAAACAATGTTCAGGGCTTTAGCAAACAGGGAAAAATATAATGTAGGTACAAATATAAAAGCATGGCTGTACACAATTATGCGGAATATTTTTATTAATAATTATCGCCGCAAATCGAAGCAGAATACCGTTTTTGATAATACACCCAATGACTTCCTGCTCGACTTTAACCAGGTTACTACTGCTAACGAAGCCATAAGTAATATTAATATGAAGGAAGTGCATGAAGCGATCTTCAATCTTCCTGAAATTTTTAAAAACCCATTCCTGCTGTATTACGATGGTTTTAAATACCACGAAATTGCAGACATGCTGGGAGAACCGCTTGGAACTATAAAAAGCCGAATACACTTTGCCCGGAAATTGCTGAAAGTACATGTTGAAAGATTTTAGAAAATTTACAAACCGTTTGCTTAAGTTTAAACAATGGTGAACAAAAAAGTTATCATCATTGGTGCTGGTTTTGCCGGTTTATCGGCAGCATGTTTTATGGCTAAAGCAGGATGGCAGGTTACTGTGCTTGAAAAACATGATATTCCGGGAGGCAGGGCAAGACAGCTAAAAGCAAATGGTTTCACTTTTGATATGGGCCCAAGCTGGTACTGGATGCCCGATGTTTTTGAACATTTCTTTAATTCGTTCGGTAAAAAAGTTTCAGATTATTATGCGCTCCATCGTCTTAACCCTTCTTACAGGGTTTATTGGGAAAACAACGAGACAGATATCCCTGCAGACTATAATGCCTTTAAACAATTATTCGAGAGCATAGAGCCAGGTAGTTCTGTTCAATTAGACAAATTTCTTGAAGAGGCTTCTTATAAATATAAAGTTGGAATAAATAAATTAGTATATAAACCGGGGCAATCACTAACTGAATTTTTAGACTGGGATCTGGTAACCGGAATACTCCGGCTTGAAGTGTTTAATTCCATAAAAACGCATGTGAGCAAGTATTTCAAGCATCCGTCATTAAAGCAGCTAATGGAATTTCCTGTGCTGTTTCTTGGTGCTTTACCCGAGAAAACCCCAGCGCTTTACAGCCTGATGAATTATGCGGATATTAAAGGCGGCACCTGGTATCCAGAAGGTGGATTGTACAGTATTGTGGAAGGCATGTATAAACTTGCTGTGGAGCTTGGTGTTAAATTTTATTTTAACTCTGATGTAAGTGAAATTGTTGTTGAAAATAGCGCTGCCGAAAAAGTAGTTACAACAACTTTAAATGGTAAACAGACAAATACGTATGAAGCAGATGTAATAATTGGTGGTGCAGACTATCACCATATTGAAACTGCATTATTGTCCAAAACATATCAAAGTTATACAGAGAGTTATTGGAATAGCCGTGTAATGGCTCCTGGTTGCCTTATTTATTATGTTGGGTTAAATAAAAAACTAACGGATATACGTCATCATTCTTTGTTCTTCGATACTTCATTTGAAGTGCATGGTAAAGAAATTTATGAAACAAAAGAATGGCCGAAAGATCCATTATTTTATGTTAGTGCAACATCTGTAACGGATAACACAGTTGCACCGGAAGGTTGCGAAAATTTATTTTTTCTAATTCCTGTAGCTGCAGGCTTGGCAAATGATTCTGAAGAATTGCGTGAACGATATTTTGAAATGATTGTTACAAGAATGGAAAAACGCATCGGCCAAAATATAATGGATAGTATTATCTATAAAAAAACTTATGCCCACAGTGATTTCGTAAATGATTACAATGCTTTTAAGGGAAATGCTTATGGGTTGGCGAATACGCTAATGCAAACTGCGGTTTTGAAACCGGCGTGCCGCAGTAAAAAAGTAAAGAATCTTTTTTACACAGGTCAGCTAACGGTTCCGGGGCCGGGTGTTCCGCCAAGTTTAATAAGCGGCGAAGTGGTTGCAAAAGAAGTGATCAAAGCTTTTGGAAATTAAATCACTTTTAAAATTGCTTATTTATAAAAACATTTTTCGTTTAAAATTGTATTTAAATATTCGCTTTGGTAAAAGCTCAATATACATGGAACGTACAAGTGAGTGACACAAGAGGCGATGACCAAAGAACTAAAAGCTGGTAACAAAAAATGATGAAACTTTTTCATGAAGTGAGTGAAGAGTGCAGCCGGGCTACAACGCAGCGGTACAGCACTTCTTTTTCATCGGCCATAAAACTTTTGAATAAAGACCTGCGGCCGCATATACACAATATATATGGGTTTGTGCGTTTTGCTGATGAGATTGTAGACACCTTTCACAGCTATGATAAAGCCACACTGCTGGCCGAATTTAAGAAAGAAACTTACCTGGCTATAGAACGGAAAATAAGCCTCAATCCCATCTTGCACAGCTTTCAGATAACAGTAAATTATTTTAAAATTGACCTGCAGTTTGTGGATGCTTTCTTTACAAGCATGGAGCTTGATTTAAGTAATCATAAATACGATGCAGGTGGTTATGAAGAATATATTTATGGCAGCGCCGAAGTGGTTGGTTTAATGTGTTTATACGTTTTTTGCGAAGGTAATGCTGCGCAATATGAGCAGTTAAAACCTTATGCAGGAAGCCTTGGTGCGGCATTTCAAAAAGTAAATTTTTTACGCGATATCAAGAATGATTTCGAAGGATTGAACCGCATGTATTTTCCCGGCTGCGATTTCAGGAATTTTACCGAACCGCAGAAGCGTGCAATTGAAGAAGACATTCAGAAAGACTTTGATCATGCTTATAAAGGCATTGTTCAATTGCCCTCTAAAGCACGGTTTGGCGTATATGTTGCTTATAAATATTACCTATCGCTTTTTAAAAAAATAAAGAAGTTACAACCGCATACCATTCTTGAAGAGCGGGTGCGCATACCCAATTATGGAAAGGCTTTTATTGTAGCTAAAGCAAGCCTTAGGAGCCAGTTTAATTTATTGTAAATTTTTTTTTACCGGGCAAAGAATATCTATGAAGCTTTACTTGCGTCGCACTCTTGTACAGCATACCCATTGGCAGCACTAAATGCAAAAGCAAAATAAATATCAACACGCTGTATGGGTTACAACTCAGGCTAATGCTTATTTTTAACACATGGAACAAGTTATTCTGGTAAATGAACGGGACGAAGAAGCGGGCTTAATGGAAAAGATGGAAGCCCATGAAAAAGCATTGCTGCACCGGGCTATAAGTGTTTTTATTTTTAATACCAAAGGAGAAATGCTGCTGCAGCAAAGAGCAGCAAAAAAATACCATAGTGCAGGCTTATGGGCCAATGCCTGCTGTAGCCATCCCCGCCCGGGAGAAGATGTTTTAGCTGCCTCACAAAGAAGATTAAAAGAAGAACTGGGTTTTGAAACCCCACTAAAAAAAATATTTGAATTTACCTATAAAGCATCTTTCGACAACGGATTAACCGAGCACGAATTTGATCATGTTTTTACAGGCACCTTCAACGATGCTATTCTTCCTAATCCGGATGAAGTTCAAGACTATACTTACAAATCGATGAATGATATTGAAGCCAGTCTAAAAATTAACCCGCATAAATATTCTGTGTGGTTTATTATTGCATTTCCACAAATTCAAAATTGGTGGAATCAGCAATTATCTTTTCAATAATCATTTGTAACTAACTTTCAGCTTTTACCAAACGGTTATGAAAACTCCTTTACACGCAATAGTTACAGGAAGTGGCGTTGCTGGCCTTGCCAGTGCAATACGGCTTGCGGTGCAGGGTTTGCAAGTAACAGTGTTTGAAAAAAATGAGTATCCTGGCGGTAAGTTAAGCCACTTTGAAAAAGAAGGCTTTCATTTCGATGCTGGCCCGAGCCTGTTTACACAGCCATACAATATTGAAGAACTTTTTGAACTGGCTGGTGAAAACATCAATGATTATTTTCACTATACACCTGTATCAATTGCATGTAAGTATTTTTATGAAGATGGTGCCATAATTAATGCTTATGGCGATTCAGAAAAATTCGCTGAAGAACTGTCTGATAAGCTGGAAGAAGATAAAAATAATCTAAAGCAATATCTGCAGCATTCAGAAAAATTATACAACAATATTGGCAGGGTATTTCTTAATTACTCATTGCATAAATTAAGATCACTTTTTAAGGCTCCGCTTAAAAAAGCAATCAGCTCTGTTAAATGGAAATACCTTTTTAAAAGTATGAACCAGGTTAACAGTTCTTACTTTAAAAATCCACATACTGTTCAGTTGTTCAACCGGTATGCTACTTACAATGGCAGCAATCCTTATAAAGCTCCGGGTATGCTTTGCCTTATTCCCCATCTTGAATACAACGAAGGAATTTTTTATCCCAAAGGCGGTATGATCAGCATTACTAATGCACTATATCAATTGGCTTTAAAAATGGGGGTGCAGTTTAATTTTAATCAGCCTGTACAAAGAATTATTGAAAACCAGGGAAAAATAAAAGGCATTGTTGCGGGTCACCAAAACATAGATGCTGATATTGTGGTAAGCAATATGGATGTTTATGGCACTTATAAATATTTATTAAACGATGAAATAAAATCAAGACAAATATTAAAGCAGGAACGCAGCAGTAGTGCCATGGTTTTCTACTGGGGTATGTCCGCGGAATTTCCACAACTGGAATTGCACAACATTTTTTTCAGTGAAAATTATAAGGCAGAATTTGATCATTTGTTCAAGTACAAAAAACTATTTAGCGACCCTACTGTTTACATCAATATCACGAGTAAATGTGAGCCGGGCATCCAGGCTCCTGCTGGAAAAGAGAACTGGTTTGTAATGGTAAATGCACCAGCCAATATTGGCCAGGACTGGGATTTGTACAACCAGCAATGCCGAAAAAATATAATTAATAAACTCAACCGTATTTTAAAAACTGATATTGAGCCATTAATAGAAACGGAACAAGTACTTGCCCCTATTATGATCGAAGAAAAAACATCTTCTTATATGGGTTCCCTGTATGGCAGCAGTTCCAATTCAAAAATGGCGGCATTTCTGCGGCACCCCAATTTTAGTAAACAAATAAAAGGGTTGTACTTTGCAGGGGGCAGCGTGCATCCTGGTGGTGGTATTCCGTTGTGTTTAAAAAGTGCAAAAATTTTGAGTGAAATAGTGGCAGAGGATTTTGAGTAAACTGTTTTACATTAACCGGACGGAAAGCTGGCTGTTTATTGCTCCACGGTATTACTGCAGTACAAGGGTGCGACGCAACAGAAGCCAAATAGTAGTAATGCTGCCCGGTACAAAAAATCATTACCAATTAACAACGAGTGATCTCTTATAAACAAAAAACAAATATTGCTTTATTTATTGCGCTGCTGTTTCATGTAAGCGGTGTAATTGGTATTTTGTTTACGCCGTATAAAGCATGGTTTATCAGCAATACGCCGCTCAACCTCTTACTCATGGCGGCTTTGCTGCTGTTCACTCAACGGGAAAAAAATATTGCTTTTTATGGCTTTATAATTTTATGTTTTGCAACAGGCATGCTTACCGAAATTATTGGCGTTAATACCGGCTATCTTTTTGGTAACTACCGTTACGGCGATGTTCTTGGAAATAAAATTTTTGCTGTGCCTTTAGTGATCGGCATTAATTGGTTTGTAATTATGTTTTGCGCAGGCACAATTACAAATGGAGTAAGTGAATGGGTGTATAGAAAACTGGAAGCAAATAACCAGCCTTCCAATTATGTAAAGCTGTTTTCTTTTGTTATAGATGCCGCTATGCTCGCTACTTTTTTCGACTGGATAATGGAGCCTGCGGCGCAGCAGCTTGGTTTCTGGCAATGGCTGCCCAATGGCGAAATACCCTTGTACAATTATCTCTGCTGGTTCATCATCAGCGCGACGCTATTAACAGTTTTCCGCTTTATGAAATTCGATAAACACAACCAATTCGCAGTACATTTGTTTATTATACAGTTATTGTTTTTCCTCGTGCTTCAAACATTTTTATGAGCCTCATTATTTATATTTTTATTGCAATTGCTGTGTTCGTTTTAATGGAACCCATTACATGGTTTACACATAAATATGTAATGCATGGTTTTCTCTGGTACCTGCACGAAGATCATCATAAACCCGCCAAAGGTTTCTTCGAAAAAAACGATGCATTTTTCCTCATTTTTGCCATACCAAGCTGGCTTTGTATTATGCTGGGCAGCATGTACCAAAACTGTATTTCTGTAAGCATTGGTGCCGGTATTGCCCTATATGGGTTTGCTTATTTTCTGGTGCACGAAATTATCATTCATCAACGTTTTAAACTGTTTGCTAAAAGCAGCAGCCGCTATGTAAATGCCATTCGCTGGGCGCATAAAATGCATCACAAACATTTAGAAAAAGAAGACGGCGAAAGTTTTGGTATGCTCATCATTGCAAAAAAATATTGGGACAAAATAAAACGTGATGAGGCAATTAAGAACAATACCTTTAACCCAACAGAAGTTCATTGATTGATCGTTCCTTGCGTCGCACACTTGTACGTTCAGATATTGATTCAGCTTTCAACAGCCACACACTATTGACCAATCATTACGACTATATCATCACGGGTGCAGGATGCGCAGGCTTAAGCCTGCTCTACCGCATGATACAGCATCCTTTCTTTATTGATAAGCAAATATTGGTTATTGATCAGTCGCCCAAAAACAACAACGACAGAACCTGGTGCTTTTGGGAACAGCAGGCCGGCGTATTTGAAGAAATTGTTCATCACCGATGGAAGCAGATTGATTTTTATTCAACCGGTTACTTAGCAAGGTTCGATCTTGAACCTTACGAGTATAAAATGATCCGGGGGATTGATTTTTATAACTGCGTTTTAGAAAAAGCAAAACAAAAATCAAATATTCATTTTTATTATGGCAAGGTTCAATCATTAACCGCTGAAAACAATAAACCTATTGTAAAAGCCGGTGATCAGCAGTTTGAAGCCGGTTACATTTTCAACAGCATTTTATTTTACGATGTTTTAAATGAACCCAAAGGAAAATACAATTTACTGCAGCATTTTAAAGGCTGGTTAATAGAAACACCCACCAATGTTTTTAATGAACATGTTGCGACTTTTATGGATTTCCGGGTGAGCCAAAACCACGGAACCACATTTGCTTATATGCTGCCCGTATCACCAAATATAGCGCTGGTAGAATATACACTCTTTACAGAAAAATTGTTGCAGCCGCATGAGTACGATGAAGCCCTGAAGCAATACATTGAAACATATTTAGAAATCAGGAATTACGCTGTTGCTGAAGAAGAATTCGGTGTAATACCGATGACGGATTATTCATTCTCAAAAGCTTACGGCAATATCATAAATATTGGCACTGCAGGTGGGCAAACAAAAGCAAGCAGCGGCTTTACTTTTCAGTTTATACAAAAGCAGGCGGACGCAATAAGCAATGCGCTGGTAAATAATAATAATCCGCATATTGCACAATCTTTTTCGCAAAGAAGGTTTGGTTTATACGACAGTGTTTTACTTAATATTCTTCAACAGAAAAAAATGGGTGGCGATAAAATATTTGAACAACTCTTTAAAAAAAACCCGCCGCTGCGTGTGCTGAAGTTTTTAGACAATGAAACAAATTTTAGCGAAGAATTAAAGATTATGGGCAGTGTGCCCGCGGCTGTTTTTTTGCCCGCGGCTTTCAATGAACTGCTTGTTTAAAAACGAATTTGCATACACGGCCTGAAGTACAATAAAGATATGCAGTACAAGAGTGCGACGCAAGTAAAACTTAATAGTATTCCGGCTTTTTGCCTGGTACCAAATAAAAAAGCTCCATCAATAATGGAGCTTTTTTATCTTAAATAACTTACTATTCTTTTATTAATTTTTGCTGGTAAATTAGTTTATCAGCATCTATAATCTGCATAAAATAAATACCGGCTGATAATTCTTTTCCAAACTTTAAAACACCGCTGTTTACTTTTTGTGTCTGCATAATTTTGCCCAGCAGGTTAACGATGCGGATAGTTGAAGCATTGCTTAAACCCGCAGGAAGACTTACAATAAATTCATCTTTTGCAGGATTGGGATATGCCTGAACCTGCAACAATGGATTTTCTGCGGTAACACTTTCAGAAACGGCGGCATCAATAGAAGTACCCCTTGTATTTATATAAGTTGTGTTGGTAGATACGTTTCCGCAACTTCCGTTAACCTCAAGGCTGTAATTGCCGGGTTTGTTTACAGTAAGCTGGTTTGCGGTAGCACCTTTAAGCGCTTTGCCATCTTTTACCCATTGGTAAGTGTACCCGGTAATTTCAGGTGAAATATGCAGGGTAACAGAACTTCCTGCAGCTATAGTTTGCTTGTCTTTTGGTGTAATAGAAACTTCGGGAGCAGTAGTGTGAAAATTAAACGTACCTGCGGCTGTTCCGGTAATGGCGCAAATTGAACTTTTGCTGCCCAATATTACCCACCGTACCGGTAAAAGAAATGAGCCGGAAGAAAAATTTGGTCCCTCAGATTCATTTTTCTCAAAAGCGGGTTCAGTTTTGGTTCCAATATTTTTATAATACTCCGTTCCCATGAAAAGATCCTGTAAACCATCATGGTTCCAGTCGTAAAAAGATGATCCATTGCTTTCCATTTCTTTTAAAAACTCAAATGGGTTATCCTTTCCTGTTACATGCTCGAAAAGAGGTTGTTTCGCAGTTCCGGTATTTTTATAATAGTATTCATCACCATATAAATCAGTTACCAGGCAATCAATATCGCCATCGCCATCAATATCCGCAAATGCTGGTTCGGCCATGGATTGCGCCGAGAGTTTTACCATACTCAATGGATTCATTGCAGCAGATTGTTTTTCAAATGAGGGATTTGTTGCAGTTCCCACATTTTTATAATACCTTATGGCACCGCTGGTACCATCGCCAATGAAACAATCATAATCACCGTCTGCATCAATATCTATAAAGTAAGGAATGGTGAGTACAGGAATAGATACTTTATCAAGAGGGTTGCCGACCCCATTAATTTTCTTAAAAGATGGATGGGCATTTGTTCCCTCGTTCCTGAAAAAATAAATTTTTGATTGATCTTTTATATTGATGTTGTATTCGCCGCTAAAGCAATCCAGGTCACCGTCTCCGTCGATATCAATGAAAAAAGGACGGCTTTCCAGACCAGAAGAAACTGAAAATCCTTTTAAAGGATTACTGCTGTTATTGAGCTTGAAATTACTGCATTGCGCCGAAGCCAAAGAACCAGTTAAGATAAACATAGCAGAAGCGGTAAATGCTTTGATTAATGTAGGATTTTTCATGGATATTTTATTAAATAGTGATATGTTATTTCCTGTTATCAAGAAACGGCTAATTAAACGAACCCGCTTTTTGAATGTGGCGTTTTCTGGGTTAAATGTAGTTAAGGTCATAGGAAGGTGTTTTAATTTTTTTTTGTTCAAGAAAATAAAAATATGATTTTTTTTCAAGTTTGGCGCAATTTGGATAAAAGAATAGTTAAGCCTGCGTTTTGGGTTTTGTTTTATTGCTGCCCGGCATAGTTGATTTTTTAGAAAAAGCAGCCAGGGTGAAGACGAAAAAATATAAAGCATAATAAAAATTGACAATTATTAATCTTTGCTAATGAATGTTTTGGCAGATATTTTTAGCCAGATATTTTGAACGCTATCAGGCTTTACTTGCGTCGCACTCTTGTACATTTGGAACATATATCAGCTAACTCCCAAAATTTCAATGCCATAAAAATTTATTTTTAAAAGGCACAAAGGCTGCTTTTTTGCTCAATAAGTTATTGAGTAAAAGAGTGCGACGCAAGTAAAGCCGCTTTATAGTCTTATGCCTGGTTAAAAAACTTCTTAATACATTCACGATTATTCTAAATTAGTGCCAGAAAAAAATGATACATCATGCCTATAAGAATGGTTGACGACCCCAATGACCGCTTTGATAACAGCGGAAATAATAATAATAATGGCAATGGCAGCGGCGGTGACCGTTTCCCGGGTGGAGGCGGAGGCGGTGGCATCTTCGGTTTGCTGCCTTTGCTGTTTGGTTTGATAAAGAACCCCGTAGGTTTGGTGCTGGTACTCATTGTGGGCGGTTTTCTTTACTTTAAAGGAGGTTGCACAGGCTTAACACAGCAGGCTTCTCAACTGGCAACCGGAGGCATACTCGACCCAAAACAATTTGATAAAGCGCAGATATATGAAGCAACCGATGAAAGCAAAAACAACCTGCCTGAAGCAGTGTCACTGCTTAAATTCGCACCCAGCCCCGGCGACCAGGGGCAGCAGGGAAGCTGCGTAGCGTGGAGCAGCGCTTACGGTGCAAGAACCATTTTGGAATCAACAATATCGGGCGTAGATCCAGACCAGGTAAAGTTTAGCCCTTCATTTTTATACAACCAGATTGGCCTTGATGGTTGCCAGGGCAGTTACATTATACGTGCTATGGAAACCATGACCAAAGTGGGTGCCATACCTTATAACGACTTTCCATACAACGACCAGGATTGCAGTACCCAGCCATCGGGTAATCTAAAGCAGGAAGCATCGCAATTCCGCATGCTTGGCTTTACCAGATTAACTGACGGAGATAATGTAAATAATATTGACCTGTATGCCATTAAAGAGCATCTTGCCAAAGATGTTCCCGTAGTAATAGGCATGATGGTTGGCGGCAGTTTTATGCAGGATATGATGGAGCAATCTGTGTGGCATCCGACTGACGAAGATTATAATATGATGGGTTTCGGCGGTCACGCCATGTGCGTAATTGGATACGACGACCGCAAAGAAGGTGGCGCATTTCAAATACTCAATAGCTGGGGCAATCAATGGGGGCAAAATGGTGTAGCCTTTATTCGCTACAACGATTTTAAACATTTTGTACGCGAAGCTTATGGCCTAAACCCAATGCCTAAAAAGGGGAGCGCTGCCGCTCAAAACCTTGAATGCAGTATTGGTTTGGTTGAGAATAAAACCAAACAATATATTCCGATGCGTTTAAAGGCAGGCAACACTTTTCAAACAAGCACTGCTATTATAAAGGGCACTCAATTTAAAATGGAAGTAAAAAACAGCAGCGAATGTTATGTATATGTGCTGGGCATGGAAACCGACGGAAGCAGTTACGTGCTTTTCCCTTACCCCATGAAGAATGACCCAACCCGCACAAAATATTCTCCCTACTGCGGCATTACGGGTTACCGTTTGTTCCCCCGTGGTATGACTATGATGGCCGACAGTATTGGCAATAAAGATTTACTTGCAGTAGTAGTAAGCAAAGATTCTATGAACGTGTTTAGTTTAAATGCAGCAGTAAACAGTAACCGGGGCAGCGGCTTTCCTCAGGCGGTAAATGCCGCTACAAGGTAGAATACCATTAGTGGCGTAACCTTCACCAATACTTCCACAGGCACTATTTATTTTAAAACGCAGGCAGGCCAAAAGGCAGCAGTAGCAGCGATTGTAGAGATTGATAAACAATAATTTTTTGGGCCGGGCAATGGGAATACTATAAAGCTTTTCTTGCGTCGCACTCTTGTACGTTCGGTAATTCTACGGGGCAATTCCTATGCAGTCCTGCTGTGTTTTTTGAAAGGATTGTGCTTGTGGTAATGTTTGCATTTATTTATAGGCCAAAAATATTACTGCCATTAATGCTACTCGTCCCCGGCTGTTGATAGCCCAATTATGATCCGAAAGTACAAGAGTGCGACGCAACAGGCGATGCCATGAAATTCATCTGCCTGGCCCATAAAAAAATTCTTTTCTTACTGTAACATTCACTCTCCGGCATCGTTTCACCAATCAAAATCAAAAACACAAACGATGAAAAAATTATTACTGTTTGCGTGCTTATTCGGCAGCCTGCAAAGTTTTGATGTATGGAAAGTAGTTAAAGGCAGTGGTGCTGCAAAAACAGAACAAAGAGATGCTTCGGGTTATACAGGAATATCTTCCGGAGGACCCATTTCAGTTGATATCTCTTATGGCGAAAGCAACAGCATAGATGTGGAAGCGGATGATAATATACTGCCATATATTGAAACAAAAGTAAAAGACGGAAAGCTGATTATTAAAGTACGGGATATGATAACCATTAAACCCGAGGTACCGGTGAAGGTACATGTGAGTATGAAAACCATTAACAGTATTGCCCAAAGTGGCAGCGGTTCTATTACAGGCCGGGGTGGTTTTACAAACGATGGTCAAACAAATTTTAACGTTTCTGGCTCAGGTAATATTAATTTGTCTTTTGCAAAATTTCACGAAACAGATATAAGAATGAGCGGCAGCGGCGCAATAGAACTGGAAGGTAATATTGTACAAAACCTTACCGTTTCTCAAAGCGGCAGCGGCCGCATTAACTGTATAAAAGCACCCTGCGAAAATGTGACTGCTAAAGTAAGCGGCAGCGGTAATATTAAAGTAAATGCGACCAAAGCTATTTCTGCACATATCAGTGGCAGCGGCCGAATTTTATACACAGGTAATGCAACACAGATCGATACAAAAGTTTCAGGAAGCGGTGGTATAGAAAAAATATAGCTGTAACAAAATTAAGCAACATAAAAAAGGGGCAATCAGCCCCTTTTTTATGTTGTTCTTTCTATTTGCCATTTGGCTTTTTAGCTGGCTCTGTTTTTTTTGTTTTAACCGGTTGCTTTGCATCTTTGGCAGGTGTTCCTGCTGAAGGTTTGGTAGCACTTGCCGGTGGTTTATTTTCTTTGTAGCGTTTGTCAGGCGTACCATCTTTTTTTGTTTTCACAGCAGGTTGCACCTTGTTTTCTTTGTAACGTTTGTCAGGCGTACCATCTTTCTTAACTACAGGAGTCTTCTGTGTAGTTGCAGCGGGTTTAGCTTTTGTTTGAGGCGTTGCAGTTTGAGCGAATGCAGCAGTTGATAATATAATCAGTGCAGCAAACATTGAAAATAACTTTTTCATAAATGTTTTTTTTTAAGATTAATTACAGGATCATTCTGACTATCGGATAAAAGCTTTGTTTAAGCCGTCATGTAGGCGCGACTCATAATAATAAGTTAATATCTTTTTCATGTTTTTTTTTCAGGGTATTGTCAGTGTAATAAATTGTCGTAACTTCTCATCCCAAAAAATTATTATTACCATGAGAAAAGTGTCTGATGTATTGCGTCGCAAAGGAAACAAAGTAACCACTGTTCTGCCTTCCACTTCAGTTATTGATGCATTGCATATAATGGAAAATCAAAACATAGGTTCTGTAGTAGTGGCCGAAAACGAAAAATTCCTTGGTATAATGACAGAGCGTGATTATTCCCGCAAAGTAATTTTAAAAGGCAGGTCGTCTACAGATACCACTGTAGGCGAAATCATGTCAGCCGACTTTCCTTCAGTTACAGAAAGAGATACCATTGAACATTGCATGGAACTTATGTCATCAAAGAACCTGCGTTATATTCCGGTAATGAACGGCGATAAACTTAATGGAATAATTTCTATCAACGATGTGGTTACAGAAACCATCTTAACCCAGCAGGAAACGATTTCGCACCTGCATTCTTATATTCATTCATAAAACCAGTTTTTTATAATAATTTTTGTACCCGGCATTTAATCTTTATTGATCGTTCCTTGCGTCGCACTCTTGTACGTTCGGAACAATATTGAACATTTCAAAACCCGGCAAAACTTACAATCGGGGTATGCCGATTCATAATCCCGCAGTACCAGAGTGCGACGCAAGTAAAGCCCAATCAGGGTTTCATCTGCCCGGCTCCTGAAAATCCCTTTCTTAAACTTCGCATTTTCAGTATATATCACTACTTTTGCAACCCCGAAATAAAACCATCGGGATTTATTTATGTCAGAAAACAATATTGTTAATCCAAACGCTGATGCACAGGAGAGTGCTCCCGTAGCCGAAACTCCGGTTACAGAAGTACCTGCAGCGATAACAAACGAACCTGTTGCAGAAGCCGCTCCATTGGTAGTGGCGGAAGCACCTGCAGTTGCCGTAACTGCACCATTGGTTGAAGTTGAAACACCTGCTGTAGTTGAAGAAACTGCTGCCGCAATTGAACCTGAAGCTGTGCCTGTTATTGCACAGCAGCCCGTTGCAGAAACAATTGCAGCGCATGATGATTTTGACTGGTCTATTGACAAACGCAATGTTTCTCATTATTCCCCGGAAGAAAAAGCTAAGTATGATAAAGTGTATGATGACACTTTTGTACAGATCGAAGACAATGAAATTGTAAATGGTTTGGTTGTTGCGCTTACCAAAACAGATGTTGTAATCAACATTGGTTTTAAAAGCGATGGCCTTATTTCATTAAACGAGTTTCGCGATCTTACCAATTTAAAAATTGGCGATCCTGTTGAGGTAATGGTTGTTGAGAAAGAAGACCGTCAGGGTCACCTGCACCTCAGCCGTAAGTCAGCACGTATTTTCCGCGCATGGCAGAGGATTATGGAAGTACACAAAACCGGCGAAGTGGTTACTGGTGTTGTTACAAGCAAAACCAAAGGTGGCCTTATCGTTGATGTATTTGGTATGGAAACATTCTTGCCAGGTTCTCAGATCGATGTTAAACCTGTTACAGATTACGATCAGTTCGTAGGTAAAACAATGGAATTTAAAGTGGTTAAGATCAACGAGACCATTAAGAATGCCGTTGTATCTCATAAAGCCCTTATCGAAAGCGATATCGAAGCTCAGCGTGCTGAGATTATGAGCAAGCTGGAGAAAGGGCAGGTATTGGAAGGTACTGTAAAAAACATCACCGACTTTGGTGCCTTTATGGACCTTGGAGGTTTGGATGGCTTGCTGTACATCACCGATATTTCATGGGGACGTATTTCACATCCGGGCGAAGTGCTTAAGATGGATCAGAAATTACAGGTGGTTGTGTTGGATTTTGACGACGATAAAAAACGCATCAGTCTTGGTTTAAAACAATTAACACCACATCCATGGGATGTATTGCCAGAGTGGATTACAGAAGGTGCAACCGTTAAAGGCCGCGTAGTAAACATTGAAGATTATGGTGCATTCCTCGAAATTCAGCCAGGTGTTGAAGGCCTTGTACATGTAAGCGAAATTACATGGGCTAATACGCCAATCAACGCGAAAGAATACTTTAAACTAAATGATGAGCATGAAGCTAAGGTGGTTACACTAGATAAAGACTCACGCAAAATGAGCCTTTCTATTAAACAGCTTACTGAAGATCCATGGAGCACTATCGAAAATAAATATCCTGAAGGAAGCAAGCATGCAGGATTGGTTAAAAACATTACCAACTACGGGGTGTTTGTAGAGCTTGAACCAGGCATCGGCGGTATGATACATATCAGCGACCTGAGCTGGTTAAAGCGTTTCAACCATCCTTCAGAATACACTAAAGTTGGTGAGAAAATCGACATCATTATTCTTGGTGTTGACAAAGAGAACAGGAAACTGCAGCTCGGCCACAAACAACTGGAAGAAGATCCATGGAATTCTTTACAGGAAACATTTGCTATCGGTTCAGTACACGAAGGCACAGTTACCCGTAAAGATGATAAAGGCGCTGTAGTTCAGTTGCCTTATGGGCTTGAAGGTTTTGCACCCGCACGTCACCTTACAAAAGAAGATGGCAAACTCATCACTGCTGATGAAACTGCTCAATTCGTTGTAATAGAATTCGACCGCAACGAAAAGCGTATTGTTTTAAGTCACAGTAAAATTTGGGAGCAGGCTAAAGTAGAAGAGAAAGAAGCTTTACGCAAAGAAGCCAATGTTGAAGCTGCCAAAACGCAGAAAGCAGTGAAAGCTGTTCAAAGCAAAGTTGAAAAAGCCACACTTGGAGATTTAGGCGCACTTGCAGAAATTAAAGAAAAACTACAACAGCAGGAAGATGATAAAAAATAGTTCTTGCAAATACTCCATAAAAGGCTCCGTCTAAAGACGGGGCCTTTTTATTTGCAGTCAGTACCCCAGCGAAAAGTATCCAGTTGAAAACCCGCAATATCCAGTACCCGGTCTATAACCGTAATGGCAACCGCTTCAATTGTTTGTGGTTTATTATAGAAAGATGGGGTAGCAGGGCAAATAATACCGCCGGCAAGCGTTACAGTTTCCATGTTTCTTATATGAATAAGGTTGTAAGGCGTATCCCTCACCATCAGTATCAGTTTTCTTCTTTCTTTCAGTATTACATCGGCAGCACGTGTTACAAGGTCGTCGCTTATACCACCGGCAATCCTGCCCAGTGTGCCCATGCTGCAGGGAGCTACGATCATTATATTATATTTTGCAGAACCTGATGCAAAAGGAGCAGAAAAATCATGCTTGTCAAAATATCTTACAGGATAATTTTTGTAATCTTCATTTCCCAGTTCGGTATGCCAAACTTCCTTTGCGTTATTGCTCATTACCAAACTCAGCTCCTCCCATTGATCCTTCAGCGTAAGCAATTTCTCAATCAGCAGTTTTGCATAAATGGAACCGCTTGCCCCGGTTATTGCGACTGCAATTTTATTTGTCATTGTATAAATATTTATATGTAAACAAATGTAGCAAGCAAAAGGTTAAGCCGTAAACTAATCATTATGTACCCAGCCCATGTATTCCAATTGAGCATCCGTTGCGTCGCACTCTTGTACTGATTGAAGTAATGCAGCTTTTACCGAAGCGAAGTTTTGAGCCTATTGTTTTTTAGCTTGTTTTGGTCTTATTTTTCCAAAATCCTGTATCCACCATTTTGAATCCATCAGTGGTTTTCTTGTAGCATAGCAGGCCACATGTGTCCACTTTGCCTCCAGTATGTTATAGCGGTGGCCGTAGCCACCAATGCCGGCATCATTGAGCAACTGCATCACAATCATGCGCACCGGGGCTTCTCCGTTATAAGCAAGGTTTTCATTGCCATCTTCCATCATGGGCGAATATTTTAATATCCTGTCCCAGGGCCATGTACCATCTGTATCCATGTGGTCGAAACTGCCGGCAGCAGCACGGTTTTTTGCATGTTTTATACAGGCATTATAAATGCCTTCATCGGGCAATAAAATAGAAAGCGGTTTTAAATGCATCAGTGTATCGTACAATGTTTGCAGGGCATGCAGTTCTTCTTCAAATACAAAATGCCAGTTGGTATCAATATGGGTAATGCTGCTGTCCCTGTAAGTAGTGGTAATAGAATAACTGCTGTCCCCTTTACCTTCTTCTTTAAAAACCTGCAATGCATTTTTTAATTGAATGGCCACAAAAAGTTTTGCATATCGCGGTGGGTCAGATCGCAGCCGGTTAATTTCATAGATCATATCTTTTTCGTCCTGCTTCATGTAAACTGCGTTTTTTGCAGTGTTGAGTTTTGGGTTTTCCCAAACAACTTCCTGTGCCGCAGCTCCGGAAAAAATAATTGCAGGAAAGATAATCAGCAGAAATTTTTTTAGGGGCATCATTTGCAGAATTATATATGCCTTTAATAACGACAGCAATTGGTAGAAAGTATTTTACAAATTAAAAGGGCTTAGTACAGATAAAAACCTTACGGGTTGCAAAAAAGTTTATGCTATTGCTTTTTAAGTTATACATATGTGTAACCAACTTTTGATTGTTAAAAAGCTTTACTTGCGTCGCACATGTGCTGTTGGTAACTGTTGCAGCTTGAATGTAGAATGAAATAGTTATGGATGCTTCTAAATTTAAGTATAGAATTATATATGGGTCAACAACCATTTTGAGATTGTTTATAATGTGAAAATTGACTTATTAACAAACACCAAACCCGAAAGAATATTTCTTAAGTTTGTAGCAGTAGCAATGGACAACTATTATGGAAATACGATCTGATCTATATCTTGGGGACAGCAAAAAAGAACTTAAAAACCTTGCAGACAATTCAGTTGATTTAATAGTAACCTCTCCTCCCTATGCAGACCAACGCAAAGGGACTTATGGTGGTATTCATCAAGACAAATATGTTGAATGGTTCCTATCAATTTCAGAGCAACTTTTGCGTGTACTTAAACCGACGGGGACTTTTATTTTAAACATTAAAGAAAAAGTAGTTGACGGTGAACGGAGCACTTACGTAATGGAACTTATTTTGGCAATGCGTAAACAGGGATGGCTTTGGACTGAAGAATTCATTTGGCACAAAAAAAATTCTTATCCTGGAAAATGGCCAAACCGATTTCGGGATTCATGGGAAAGGCTTTTGCAATTCAACAAAGACAAAAAATTCCACATGTATCAGGAAGAAGTTATGGTTCCTATGGGTGATTGGGCTAAAGCAAGACTAAAAAAATTAAGTGACACTGATAAAATTAGGGACAACTCAAAAGTTGGAAGTGGATTTGGAAAAAATATTTCCAATTGGATAGACAGAGATAAAGCCTATCCCACAAACGTGTTGCATTTAGCAACAGAATGTAATAACAAAAATCATAGCGCTGCGTTTCCGGAAGAATTACCTGAATGGTTTATTAAACTTTTTACAAAAGAAGAAAATATAGTACTTGATCCTTTTATGGGTTCGGGAACAACTTTATTTGTTGCCAATAGAATGAAGCGATATGACTTTAATTTGGGCGTTATCCTAAAGGGTCGGGCTATACGCTACAAGTCCTCGCTGCGCTCCGGGCTTTCCGCTACTATCCCTAACGCAATACAAACAGCCGCATAATATCACGATGAGTTACGAGGGAAAAATGCTTGAAGACTTGAAAATGCCAACTCGAAAAGAAGTTGAAGATGCATTATTAAAATCGTTATTTAAGCATAATGGTGTAATAAAAGAATTCGGTGCAGGGGAAGAAATTGTTGAAGAAATTGCAGCTGATTTCAACTTAAATGAAAAGCAACGAAATGCTTTCTTAGAAACAATTTACAGAAAAGAGAATCGTTTAAAAAAATCTTCTCTTTGGCATCGTTTACTCTTTCGTGCTGCTGATACTTTAGCAAAAGAAGAGTTGGTTTCTCGTCCAACCAAAACAATACAACTTACTAACAAAAGAGAATGGATGCTTACAGAAGAAGGGTATGATAAAGCTTTAAAAATATTAGGCATTCCAATAACTCAAAAAGAAATTCTAACTGTAAAATCTTATGAAGTCCAAAAAATTGTAAAAAAACTTATTGAAACCCCTAGACCTGAAAATTATAACCCATTTGATAAAGAAAAGAAGATTGTTAAAGTAACGAGAGAATCTGCATTAAGAACAAGAGGCTTTCGCCAAGCTGTTATTGAAGCATACGAATTCAAGTGTGCTTTTTGTGGGATGAAAATTAATTCACCTGATTCTTTATTATGGGAAGTTGAAGCAGCACATATAGTACCGCATAGTTCAATGGGAAAGGATGATGTTTTGAATGGTTTAGCCTTATGCCATTTACATCATTGGGCTTTTGATGTGGGATGGTTCTCTTTGCAAGATGATTTTAAGATTGCACTTTCGCCACGTGTGAATTCTTTACCATCTGATTTTGGCAGAATGGGAGAATACGATTTTATTAGAATCATGTCAAGTAAAAGTTCTAAAATTCTTTTACCAAAAAGAAAAGAAATTTATCCTCATCAAAATTCAATTTGATGGCATCGTGAAAATAAATTTTATCATTAATAAAATGAGGTTGCAGAAATGAAAAATAAGAAAATCATATATTCCTTGACTATAGAAGATATTCAAACTGTAGCTAATCAAGAGATAGATAGATATCTATCTGCAAATGAAATTGATAAGATAAAAGAAACGATTGCAAAAAAAATAAATTGGTACGATGCAATTGCAGATTCGATAAATGAAGAAATTGATTTAATTACGGCTTCCCATTACTAAACGGCAAAATACGTTACGCAGTACGTTGAAAAAAAATATAGGAACGTTTCATGAGAAGCGTATTCAAAGTCTATAGGGTTTAAAACTTATGAAAGTTCTTAAACGTAAAAATCCATATTTGTTTAAAGCAAAGTATGTGTTAACTGCAGATGAAATAATCCGTGGCATTGTTGACGCCCATATTTCATCTAATGAAGAAACAATTTTTGGCGATTGGCTTGAAGGCCTTGCAATCTTTATCAGCGGGAAAGTTTATGACGGTCGTAAATCTGGCATTACAAACATTGACCTTGAGTTTGACGATAACGGAGTTCGGAATATTGTAACTATAAAATCAGGTCCAAACTGGGGTAACAGTTCTCAAATTTCAAAAATGGTTGCTGACTTTAAGACTGCAAAAAAGACATTGAGAACAAGTAATTCTCAACTCAATATAATTGCTGTAAACGGTTGTTGTTACGGTAGAGACAATCAACCCGATAAAGGTAATTATTTCAAATATTGTGGCCAAAGATTTTGGGAATTTATATCGGGTGACAACAACCTCTATACAGAACTTATCGAACCCCTTGGACACAAAGCCAAAGAAAGAAATGATGATTTTATAAAGTCTTATTCTCAAATGATTAATAAATTCATCAAAGAATTTACGAATGATTTTTGTGACAACAACGGAGCCATAAATTGGGCAAAATTAGTTGAGTTAAATTCAGCTTCCTCATGATGAGGCTTTGTCATCTTCAATCTTCGTTTCGGTAAAGCTCAATTATAAGGCTCACATTGATTTAGTGGGGACTTATGCGAAAAGCTTGTACAGCCTGAACAAAAAGAACTTAGTATCAACTACTCCTCTTTGGTTGGCCCTAAACAGCTTGATTTTTGAATTAAATGATTCCGCATTGGCATTGGTATT
>JANXWM010000327.1 GCA_025351145.1 Chitinophagaceae bacterium | reverse complement strand
CTGTTATTTATAACATGGTTCCAGCGAAGGGTGCCTGTCTTGTTACCCCAATCGGTAGCGAAGGTTTCGCCAAAACCAAGCACATCGCGGCCAAAATAGCCAGATAGATACAGCCTGTCGTTTTTCCCGAGTATATAGTTTGCTTTTAAATTAAGGTCATAAAAATACAGGCGGTTACTTTTTAAAGCCGTATCGGATGAAAGCTTTAGAAACAGATCAGCATACGATCTCCTCCCGCTGATGATAAACGAACCTTTATCTTTTACTATCGGCCCTTCAACAGTTAACCGCGAAGAAATAAGTCCGAGTCCGCCGCTTACATCGTAGCCTTTGTTGTTGCCGTCTTTCATTTTAATATCAACTACGCTCGATAACCTGCCGCCATATTGTGCAGGCATACCACCTTTGTACAGCGTAACATCTTTAATAGCGTCCGAATTAAATGTAGAAAAGAAACCAAGTAAGTGCGATGCGTTATACACCGGTGCTTCATCAAGCAATATCAGGTTTTGGTCTGCGCCGCCGCCACGAACATAAAAACCACTATTGCCTTCACCGGCACTTTTAATGCCGGGCAAAAGCTGAATACTTTTCAGCACGTCCCTTTCACCCAGTAAAACAGGCAACTGATTTATCTCGTTTATGTTCAGTTTTTCCACGCCCATTAAGGGTTTGGTAATATTGTCGTTTTTCTTTTTTGTGCTTACTGTTACATCAGCCAAAGCTGCTTCTGCATTCAGTTCTATTGCAAGTTGCCGGTTACTGTTGAGCTCTATTTTTTCTTCGGTAACTGCATAGCCAACATAACTGATGAGTAAAGTATAATTGCCCTGTGGCAGCGTAACGGAGAAAAAACCATAAGCATTTGTTACAGTGCCACCATTCAGTTCCTGTAGTTTTACTGAAGCACCGATCAACGATTCCCCACTGCGTTTGTCTTTCACCGTGCCGCTGATAGTATATTTTGTTTGAGCAAACAGAAGAAACGGAAAAAATAAAATTGCCGCTATTATAAAGCCTGGAAAAAATAAACGCCTGTCTTTTTGTACCATGATATTATTATGAAGTATGTTTTGCATTTTTTGTTAGCCCCCGCAAAGTTATCCTTCACGTTAACATTACAAAAGCCAATAAGCTGCGAAAAATACCGGTTAAAAAAATAACAGATATGCAGGCAGAAAGTTGTGGAGTAAAAGTTTTATTGACCCGGCTGAAGAATAACTATGAAACTTCTGTTGCGTCGCACTCTTGTACTGAAGAATAGCTATGAGCTTTTAGCTGCGAGCTTCGAGCCGCTGTATTTCGCTCACAGCTCGCTGCTAAAAGCTTGCGGCTTATTCAAAATTGTTCCAACTGTACAAGAGTGCGACGCAAGAGACGATGCCATGAAATACTATGGCCGGGTACAAAATAGTCTTGCCCTGTGTTGCGAATAGATGTTAGTTTATTTAATTAACTTGCGCCCCATTTACCACGTCTAAATTTAGTTTATGAACCTTGGATATTTTAGTTACCCGTTACCGGCCAATGAGCCTGTATTGCAGTATGCACCCGGTTCCCCGGAAAAAACAGCACTAAAAAAAACACTGGCCGAATTAAAAAAGAAAGCCATTGATGTGCCCATGTACATTGGCGGTAAAACAGTGAAAACAGGCAATAAAATTGCCATGCATCCGCCGCATGAAATTGCGCATACACTTGGTTATTTTCACCTGGGCGATGAGAAACATATTAAGCTGGCAATTGATGCAGCATTGAAAGCTAAAGAAGCCTGGGCAAATATGCCATGGGAAGAAAGGGCGCATATTTTTTTAAAAGCTGCCGACCTGATGGCCACAAAATACCGTACACATATTAACGGTTGCACCATGCTTGGCCAAAGCAAAAATGCTTACCAGGCAGAAATTGACAGTGCCTGCGAACTGATTGATTTTCTCCGCTTCAACGTACATTTTTTAAGTGAGATTTATAAACAGCAACCTATATCATCACCCGGTATTCACAACCGCATGGAATGGCGGCCGCTGGAAGGTTTTGTACTGGCCATTACGCCTTTTAACTTTACGGCAATAGCCGGTAACCTGCCAACATCTGCAGCCATGTGTGGTAATGTGGTTGTATGGAAGCCTGCAAATACGCAAGTGTACGCCGCGCAGATGATCATGCGCATTTTAAAAGAAGCAGGATTACCTGATGGAGTTATAAACCTGATCTATGTTGATGGCCCAACACTTGGTAAAGTTTGTTTTAACCATACCGATTTTGCAGGTGTACATTTTACCGGCTCAACAGGTGTGTTTAATAATATGTGGGAGACCATTGGAAAAAATATGGCGAAGTACAAAACCTATCCACGGATTGTAGGTGAAACAGGCGGTAAAGATTTTGTAATGGTTCACAAAAGCGCCGACCCTGATGTGGTGGTTACAGCACTTGCCCGTGGTGCATTTGAATACCAGGGACAAAAATGTTCTGCTGCTTCAAGGGCATATATTCCAGATAATATTGCAGAGGAAGTAAAAACAAAATTAGCCGCTGAACTAAAGACCATGAAAATGGGAACGGTGGAAGACTTCAGCAATTTTATTAATGCAGTTATTGATGAAAAAAGTTTTGATAAAATAGCTGCATATATAGACAATGCAAAGAAAGATAAGAAGGCAACTATTATTGCCGGTGGTAAATATGATAAGAGCATAGGTTACTTTATTGAGCCCACCGTTATTGAAGCCAAAGACCCAAAATATGTAACCATGTGCGAAGAAATATTTGGTCCTGTACTTACTATTCATGTGTACGATGCAGATAAATATGAAGAAACATTAGCGCTGGTAGATTCAACATCACCGTATGCTTTAACGGGCTCAATCATTGCGCAGGATAGGGATGCAGTAGTTATGGCAACATCGAAATTGCGTAATGCTGCTGGTAATTTTTATATCAATGATAAACCAACGGGTGCGGTAGTTGGCCAGCAGCCATTTGGTGGTGCAAGGGCAAGCGGCACAAACGATAAAGCAGGCAGTATGATTAATCTTTACCGCTGGTTAAGCGCCAGAACTATTAAAGAAACATTTAACCCGCCAACAGATTACCGCTATGCTTTTTTGAAAGAGAGTTAATTTGATAATGAAATATATTCAATAAAAAGGCCCTTGTAAAAGGGCTCTTTTTATTATAGGATTGATATTGAAAGATTGATTGTTCTTAAGCGTAAACGCGCAATGAGTTTCCTGTAAGTGATGTGTTAAACTCCCGCAAACTACTACCCGCAGGGCCATTAACTACTGCACCACTGTCGCTGAAAACAGAACCATGTGCCGGGCAATAAAAGCGATCTCCCGTGCTGTCGTAAGTAACCGTAATACCTTCATGTGTGCAGGATTGCGAAACCGCAATATACTTGCCTGCAAGCGTTTGGGCAACGATAATGCCATTCATGTAAATGTAGCCGCCAAGGCTTTTCAAAGGAAGACTGCTGGCAGCATTCAAGTCGATTGTAAAGTCTGAAGATGCTACCGGCGTTGAGCCCGATTTTGAGCATCCGCCAAGGCAGCTCATTACAAATAAACCTGCTGCGCCAAGACCCATTTCTGAAAGAAACTGTTTTCTGTCCATAAATTTTGATGATGATTAAAGATTCATTATTCCAATTAAAACACGAATGTGCTTTTTTTATTTTTTTTGTATTTTGGTTTAACAAAATCTTGGGCTGAAACAGGGATAAAATTGTTGTAAAAAATAACGGTTATTATGAACCAGGCAGATGTACATGCATGAAACTTTACTTGCGTCGCACTCTTGTACTGAAGAATAGCTATGAGCTTTTAGCTGCGGGATCTGAGCCATTGTAATTCGCTCACGGCTTGCAGCTAAAGGCTCTGAGCTTGTTCAAAATTGTTCCGAACGTACAAGAGTGCGACGCAAGAGGCGATGCCATGAAATATCCAAAGACCGGTTCAAAACATATTTAACTGTATTGGTACAAATAAAAAATCCATCTTATTCATTAAGATGGATTTTTTACGAAAATCAGAAACTTTTATTGCTTTTGCACAGAGAGGCTTTTGTTTTGGTTAATGCCTTTGTATTGTATAAAGTAAATGCCCGGTGGCACAGCAGCGGCTTTTAAAAACTGAATGCTATAAGTTTTATCTTTTACAGTTTTTAGCTGTTGGGTTTCCCAAATTTTTCCGCGCACATCTGTAAGCTGGATCATTATGCTTCCACTTTCTGGAGCTGAAATTGTTGCAGTGAGATTTGTTTTAAATGGCACTGGTGATGCCTGTAACCAGCTGGCTGCAATAATACCTTCTTTAACCAGGCTGATGCTTTTGGACATCTTATTATCGGCATATTGTAGTGTATAAATACCTGCTTCTATATTTTCAAGATCGCTGAATGATGTGTTATAAATTTCCTGGGCTTCGGTTGTAAGCTTTTGAGTTGCTATAATTTTTCCGGTGCTATTTATAAGATTTAAATGTGCATCACCGTCGAGCTGACCAATTAATGTAATATCTATTTTGTTGCTGAATTGCTGCTGTTTAACCATAAGCCATTCGTTGCCATAAGTCTCTAAATTTTGGGTTGTTTTTAAGATCTGGTAGGCCAGCCTCATATTTGGAGAGCCATATCCATAACGGTTATCGGGTGTGCTGTACTTATTGGAACTCTGGTAAACCGCATTAAGGATCTTCATGTTGTTGAACTTCGGAAAAGCCTGCCAGAGACAAGCGATTAACCCATTTATATTGGGATTTGAGAATGAAGTACCGCTTCCGCTGGTAAGGCCATAATAGGCGTAAAGTGTTGTTCCAGATCCTACAGAAACGATATTGGGTTTTACTTTTCCCGGGTAACCATAGCTACTGAAACTCGCTATTTGGCCATTGGTGCCAACTGCACCAACCGAGCAGGCACTGTCTGTATCTGCCGGAAAAATAATATAATTCCAACTGCTGCCACCTTCGTTGCCCGCACTGTTGGTAACGATAATCCCTTTCTTAGCTGCAAAAGCTGCGCCTTTGGAAACCATGGTGGTGTTTTTATAAATATCGTTATAGGTATGGTTGAACTGAGGATCGTCGAAAGTAAAATAACCCAGTGAAGAAGATATAAGATCGGTGCCGACACTGTCAGCAAATTCTGCGGCGGCATCCCAGTTATGTTCTTCTATTGGATATTCTGAATTTACATTTTCTCCGCGCAGCAGCCAGAAATTTGCATTGGGTGCAGTGCCAACCATTGTTCCCGGAATATTCGAAGCGATGGTACTTAAGCATAATTCGCCATGATCTGCATCTTCATTTACACTGTTATCAAAATCGACAAAATCTCTTTCGCCAAGGAATTGACCATTAGCCCGGGCACTGTCAAAAGCTTTAGTGGTTTTATACTTGTAAAAGCCTCCGTCAATAATCGAAATCGTCATTCCTTTACCGGTAAACCCTCTTTTGTGTAAAAACTCTCCGAGGTGAATATGAACCTGCGGGTATGAGCTTCCATAATAATTAGCGGCTGTATTTGCGGTTTTTTCTGTGGCTTTTAAAGGAGTTACGGTTTCTTTGAAACGATCAGTATGTATAGTACTGTCTGTACTTTTTAAAGGACCGATGGGCAAAGCGCTTTTTACAAAAGGCAAACTCTTAATTGCATTAACAGTTGCTGTACTTGTACAATAAATTAAAATTTGATTTAGCCATTTTGACTGACTTAAATAATTAACCGAACCCTGCGCCAATACCTGCTGTACATAAGAAGTATTTACAGGAAAGTCTGTACTGTCTAATGCAATACTGTAGCGGGTTCGCCGGTCAATAGCTCTTTGGGAGAGATATGCCAGCGGATTGTTTAAACTGTAGGGTGAGTTTTTTTTATCAGTAAACTGTACAATATATTTAGGGTATTGTGCAAACAGAGAAGCACAAATAAAAAAGCTAAGGCAAAAAAGTAACACATGTTTTTGAGCTAACATTTTTTTCATAAGTAAAATTTTTAGAAAATAAAACTACTGTTTT
>JANXWM010000315.1 GCA_025351145.1 Chitinophagaceae bacterium | reverse complement strand
AAATTAACGCTGGTTGATAAAGCAAACGTGCTCGAAACCTCACGCCTCTGGAGAAAAATTGTGCAGGAACTTGCTTTGCAATACACTGATGTCGCCGTGAACTATATGTTCGTAGACAATGCAGCCATGCAGATCATCATCAACCCAAAGCAATTCGATGTAATCCTTACTGAGAACATGTTTGGCGATATCATCAGCGACGAGGCAAGCGTATTAACTGGCTCCCTTGGCCTTCTCCCTTCGGCATCGGTTGGTACAGGAACTGCACTGTTCGAACCCATCCACGGCTCTTATTATCAGGCTACGGGAAAGGATATCGCGAACCCTATTGGCTCCATTTTATCAACAGCTATGATGCTCGAATATTTTCAAATGAACGATGAGGCAGAATTGGTAAGAGATGCTGTAGACTGGACCTTGCAAAACAGGTTTGTAACAAAAGATATAGACAATATTAATTTCTATTTCACTTCCACTATCGGCGAACTCGTTGCAGATTATGTTAGCAACAAAATTACCGGCGAAGTGAACCAGAAAAATATAGAGTTGAGAAAATCAACGATTATATAGTCAGTATAAAAAAAGTTCTTTGTTAATTCAGCGGGCAGGTGTACTTTCGTTTTTACAACAAACACTATGCGCACAAACAGTATTAATAATGTCCTCAGCCTCACACTGCTAATTGTGGTGGTTGTCATTATTATTCCTGCACTGCACAGAGGTGGAAGTATCGTATAAAAATCAAATGATCAAAATACAAACCCGCCTCTCACACAGGCGGGTTTTTTTATTTAAATATTTTGAGCCCGGCTGAAGTACTTGAATGAAGCATCCGTTGCGTCGCACTCTTGTACGTTCAGATTATGAATCAGCAAAGCGAAGAACAAAGACCTAAAAAATAACAACATGGCAAATTATTACAACGAGAACACGATCTTATTTCTCAACGGAGAATATGTAAAAGCTACCGAGGCAAAGATTGATTTATACAGCCAGTCATTGCATTATGGTTATTCAGTATTTGAAGGCATTCGTTCCTATAAAACAGTGACCGGTGAAACAAAAATATTCAAAGCAGAAGAACATTATGATCGTTTAAGAAATTCTGCTTTGGCAATGAATATGCCTTACACATGGAGCAACGAAGAACTGATCGATGCTACTTACGAAGTATTGAAAAGAAATAATTTACAGGATGCCTATATACGTCCGTTGGTTTATGCACCAATGAATATGAGCTTTGTTAAAAACGAAGTTTCTTATATCGTTATTGAAGTATGGGAAATGGCACCATTCTTTGGCGACAAGCTTTTAAGAATAATGACTTCATCATTTCAAAGGCCTAACCCCAAAGGTTTTAAGATCACTGCAAAAGCAGGCGGCCATTATGTAAACTCAATTCTTGCAAGCCAGGAAGCAAAAGCAAAAGGCTACGATGAAGCATTGCTTACTGATATGAATGGCTTTGTTGCAGAAGGCGTTGGTGCAAATATGTTTTATGAAAAAGATGGAAAATTATTTACGCCTGCAACAGGAAATATATTACCGGGCATAACCAGGGCGACAGTTTTAGAAATATGCGGCGAGCTTGGTTTTGATGTGGAGGAAAAACAAATAACACTTGAAGAAATAAAAGAAGCGGATGCTGCATTTTTCTGTGGTACCGCCGCCGAAGTAATTGGCTGGGATTCTTTTGATAATGTAAAATTTAAAAAGAACTGGAACGATACGTTAAGTAAACAAATACAAGCAGCATATTCAGCAAGGGTTGTAGAAGAAGAGGTAAAGATTGCAGAGGAAGCTGAAGTTCAGTAAAGATATATTGTACAAGAGTGCGACGCAAGTAAAGCTTAATAGATAATCAAAAGTCGGTAACAAAATAATAAAATTGAAATGGCAGAACTGAACAAATATTCGAAGACACTTACACAGGACATTACACAACCCGCTGCCCAGGCAATGCTTTACGGCATCGGCTTAACGGACGAAGATCTGGCAAAAGCACAGGTGGGCGTTTGCAGTATGGGATACGATGGCAACACCTGTAACATGCATTTGAATGATCTTGCAAAAACAGTTAAGCAAGGCGTATGGGAGAATGATTTGGTTGGTTTAATTTTCAATACGATTGGCGTAAGCGATGGCATGAGCAACGGCACCGATGGCATGCGTTATTCGCTGGTAAGCCGCGATATTATTGCCGATTCAATTGAAGCAGTGTGTGGCGCCCAATACTACGATGGATTGATTGCCATTCCCGGTTGCGATAAAAATATGCCCGGTTCCATTATGGCAATGGGCCGCTTGGACCGCCCTTCTATAATGGTGTATGGCGGCACGATTGCGCCGGGCCATTATAAAGGCGAAGACTTAAATATTGTGTCTGCATTTGAAGCCTTGGGTAAAAAATTAGCGGGCCAATTAAGCGATGCAGATTTTAAAGGGATCATTATGAATGCTTGTCCGGGTGCAGGCGCATGCGGTGGTATG
>JANXWM010000283.1 GCA_025351145.1 Chitinophagaceae bacterium | reverse complement strand
AACCTCTTTTTAGGTGGTTATTTTTCTGCGTTTCAGGTAGCAGCACGCTCTTATGCTTCCATTATAAAATATTCTAACGGTAAATATGCTGCCTGGGCACCTGTAATAAGTTCTTATGTATACGATATAACTACGAATGCTGATAAGATTTTTATTGGGGGAATATTTCATACCGTGGATGGTTCGGGGCGCGACGGGTTTGCGTCTTTTACTTTATCAAGTGGCGTGCTTAATTCAACTTCCATGAATCTTACCAAAGCCGGATTGGGATCTGGTGTTACTGTCAGGTCGCTACTTGCAACCGCAACTACAGTTTATGCCGGAGGCGATTTTGATGTGGCAAGTGGATCCGCTAGAATTAATATTGCAGGGTTAACAATAGCTTCGGGCGCAATTACACCAACCAACCCGTCGCCGGATGGAATGGTCTATGCATTATTCTTAAACGGTAATACCCTCAATTACGGAGGATATTTCAATTACAGCAATTTTGCAAACAGGAACTATATCGGGCTTTTTAGAAACAAAACAGGTGCAGCAACACCATGGAACCCCACTGTTGATTCTTATGTATATGATATGGCACTCAACAGCACTAATATTTATGTTGCGGGATTATTCGATAATGTAAACAGCATCGGTAAATATGGGGCATGTTCATTTAAATTATCGAACGGAGCCTTAAATACCTGGGCAACAAATCTAAGTTTAAACGGAGTGTCAACTTCTGCCGATTGTTACTCAATTGCAGCCAATGATTCTGTAGTCTATGTAGGTGGAAATTTTGATAAATCAGGAACTACCTCAAGAAATTATATCGCAAAGTTTGCATCTACCAATGCAGCCTTGCAAAGCTGGGATCCACAATTAAATACTTACCCTGTTAAAATAACTTTGAACAGTCATGATGTTGCCATTGGCGGAAGTTTTACTTATGCAAAATACGCGGCCCGCAATTATCTTGCAGCACTTTCAATTACAAGCGGTTTAGTAAATAGCTGGAACCCCGCACCAGATTCTTATGTCTATGATATTGCAGTAAACTATAATAAAATTTTTGCTGTTGGTTTATTTGATAATGCAGGTGGCCAGCAGCGGTATGGCGCAGCTGCGTTTAATTTAAATAACGGAACACTTTTAGCATGGAATGCACAGCTTTCAAAAAATGGCTATGGTTCTTCGGCTGATCTGTATGCTGTTACAGCCGATTCAAACAATGTATATATCGGTGGCAGCTTCGACCTGGTGGCAGGAGCAGCCCGAAATGACATTGCTGTTGTTGCTGCTACCAATGCAGCTTTGCAGCCCTGGAATGCCTCAACCAATAACATTGTACGTACAATTGTAAAAAATGGTACCAGCATTTTCTTTGGTGGGGACTTCGCTTTCTGTAAAGGGGCTTCACGTACTAATATTGCGCAGATAGATTCGGCCACAGGGTTAGTGACAACATGGAACCCCGGCACCAACTCTACTGTTTATGCCATTACTCAAAATGGCAGCAATGTATATGTAGGTGGTACTTTTACTACGCTGGGCGGATTAACCAGAACTGCACTCGGCGCGGTAAATGCAAATACAGGTGTTACAGTGGCCTCTTTCGATCCTGTTGTACAAAACAGCGGCTACACCGGAACGGTGAAAACATTAGCATTTGATGCCTCAAATATTCTTTATGCGGGTGGTACATTTACAACGGTAAATGGCAGTGTTGCCCGCAATAATCTTGCAGCGTTTAATACATCTGGTGTCGCACAAACATGGGATCCTAATGCAAACAGCGCAGTAAATGCAATCACAGTAAATGGTACTTCCATAATTGTAGGCGGTAGTTTTACTACGTTAAAAGTTTCAACTGCAAGAAACCGTTTGGCTGCTGTAAATAATACAACTGGTGCAGCAGTCGCAGGCTTCGATCCAAACGTGAATAGCACCGTAAACTGTCTGTCGCTTAATGGAAATACTTTATACGCAGGCGGTAGTTTTACTTATACAAATAATAACACGAATCCCCGCAACTATCTTGCCTCTTTCAACGCAACATCTGGTGCTACCAACACCTGGAACCCTAACGCGAACAGCACAGTTCTTGGTTTGGCATCTTCAACAGATACGGTTTATCCCGGTGGTTATTTTACCACACTCAATACAAATGCCCATGTGTATCTTGCTGGCATAAGGGGTGCTGCCGGAACAGCATTTCTTACATTTACTCCGGCACCCAGCAGTATCATTCAAAGCAATTTTGTTGCAGACAGAACCTTGTTAAGCGGTGGAAATTTTACGGTTATAAATGGTAAATCGAGAGGTGGTTTTGCTGTGTATGCTTTGCCCACAGGACCGGCCCCTGCTGTTATTGCCAGCCAGTTAGAAAAAAATAATGTGCTGGTTAATACTGTTGCCCAGTCTCAATTCTCGATCTATCCAAACCCTGCACCAGATGGTATGGTGGTATTGAAATTAAGCGATGCTGTTGCAGGTAGGTTTATGGTAACAATAACCTCTGCAAGCGGAAAACAGTTATTCCGGCAAACATTTGAATCGTATGTAAAAGGAAGTGCTATTCAGCTTAATGCTGCAGGTTTACCAAACGGAAATTATATAGTAAACGTAATTGGCAAACAAATAAACTGGAGCAATAAATTGGTGATAGTGCGGTAATATTTATCTTATAACCAAGTGAAAAAACATACAGCAGATACTGTATGTTTTTTTGTTTTATGTACCGGGCAGAAGTACATCAATGAAGCTTTACTTGCGTCGCACTCTTCAAGGTTCTGATTGTATAATCAGCAGATCCAGGTGCGGCTTCGGTTATATTTTTATCCCGCAAATACAGAGGCTCTGCATATATTTTTAAGCTTTGATTATGATGCTGAAGTCGACTGTTTATCTAAAAGATGAAAGGATTGCGACGCAACGAAGATGCCACAGGGATTTGCAGTTGGTATCAAAAAAAATAATAGCGAAGTGCTTGTGAAAATTTGGTGTACGCCAATTTCAACAGAGTTCAGAAAAAAATATTTAAATTTATGTATAATAAAGAACCCGGTCATATTCTCATGTTCTTACTTAGTCATTGAGCTGTGTTTTTTTTAAACTTTTTTACTAATGGCAGTTCATAAGACAGAAAGATGAGGGCAAAATATTTTTCATAAAACAAAAAGAGTAATTATGAAAACTTTTAAAATCAAAACAATCTATCTTATCAATTTCTTGTTTTTCTTATTTGTGATGATCAATGGTTGCGATTGCTGGCCTTTTGGCAGTTCAAGTGGCAGCTCTGGCGGCGGAACAGTTTTGGCAAAATGTGATACACTTAAATTTTCTCTTTCAGGAAAAGTAGGAACTTTTGGAATAAGCGGAAATTTAACAGGAACTGTTATTGATGATGATTCAACACTCAAATGGCAATTAAGTGAGGGGTCTTCTACTGTTTTGGACGGTGCAAACGGGGCTGGGGGAGTTGATACCGTTAACAGCAAGGGAACCCCAAGAAATTTCTCTGACACTATAAAAGGAGGTAATGGGGCAATTATTGTAATTACGGGTACAATTAAAGGGCCACCAAAGCCGTGCACGGGTTCAGGTACCTGGAAAATAATTAACCCGCCACCAATCGGAAGTGGCACGTGGAGGGTCAATTAATATTGAACATCTAAATGCACAAGATGAGATTAATAAAGGACTGATGTTTGTCTCAAAAAATCTTTACTTATTCAACCAGTAGTATAATTTTATTTCCACTAATTTCAATTTTTGTTATTATCTAAGAATAAGCATGGCACTACGAATTGGCTTAACAGGTGGTATTGGCAGCGGTAAAAGTACAGTATCTAAAATTTTTGAAACACTTGGTGTACCTGTATTTGACGCTGATACAGCTGCAAAAAATATTATGAATGAAGATGAACATTTAAAACTTAAAATAAAAGAAATTTTTGGTGAAGCAGCTTATGAAAACGGGATATTAAACCGGAAATATCTTGCATCAATCGTGTTCAATGATGCGGTAAAACTTGAACAGTTAAACGCACTTGTTCATCCTGCTACAATCAGCATAGCCGAAAAATGGGCCATGAAACAAACTTCACCTTATACGGTAAAAGAAGCTGCGCTTTTTTTTGAATCTGGTTCTGCTGCCGGCATTGATTATATGATTGGAGTATATGCGCCGCAGCATTTGCGGATACAACGCGCAATGCAGCGCGATAATATTACGCGTGAAGAAGTGTTTGCCCGCATAAATAAACAGATAGATGAAGAAATGAAAATGAAACTCTGCGATTTCGTTTTGGTAAATGATGAGCAGCAACTGCTGATACCGCAGGTGATTGCCCTGCACGAAAAATTTAACAAGCTATCAACATGATTATGAAAGAAATGGAAACGATAACTATTGAACCTTATCAGATAAGTCATCAACAACACGTCATTGACCTCATTTTGCCTATACAGCAAATAGAATTTAAGGTGCCTATTACATTAAAAGACCAGCCTGACCTTTTTAATGTTGATGAGGTTTACCGCAAAGGCAACGGGAATTTTTGGGTAGCACTTTTTGATGCAAATGTTATTGGTTCAATTGCATTGATTGATTGCGGCGACGGGCTGGGTGCATTGCGTAAGATGTTTGTGCACAAGGATTTCAGGGGTAAAGAAAAAGGAACTGCACAATTATTACTTGATGAACTTACACGTTGGGCAGTTGCAAAAGGGTTTGAAGAAATAATTCTGGGCACAGTTGAAGTATTGGTCGCCGCTCAAAAATTTTATTTAA
The DNA here is from genome assembly GCA_025351145.1 of Chitinophagaceae bacterium. GTDB lineage: Bacteria > Bacteroidota > Bacteroidia > Chitinophagales > Chitinophagaceae > Limnovirga. Next base: position 12,750 of record JANXWM010000283.1, on the reverse strand, counting down.
AGAATGGATTTACATTAATTAATAAAAAGGACTTGCCTGCCAATTTTGCTTTGATGCAAGTTGATACTTTGTTTTTCATAAAAAAGCTCAATCAGAAAATATGATTGCACAAACACCAAAGCCGCCCTATTATGCAGTGATATTTACCTCACTAAGAACGGAAGTAGAAAATGGCTATATTAAAATGGCTGAACAGATGGCTGAACTGGCAAAACAGCAGCCGGGATATCTTGGGCAAGAATCTGCAAGGGAAGGTGTCGGTATTACTGTTTCTTACTGGAAAAGTTTAGAAGACATAAGAAGCTGGAAACACCAATCAGAGCATTTGATTGCACAGAAATATGGAAGGGAGCAGTGGTACACACATTACAAAACAAGGATATGCCTGGTAGAGCGTGACTATGGATTTGAAAAAGAAGCTTTATGAAAAACTGGGCAATTCTATCCACCATAATCTTACTTCTTGCTGCAGGTATATATGCCTTTGTTTACTTTTTTGTAATACCTGAAACGGCTGCGCAGCTTATTCCTTATAAGTGGCGTGCAGTTTATACGGGGCAGAAGAAAGATAATTATGAAGACTATCTTGGAAAATCAGTTAACGGCGATTCTCTCTGGCAAGCAAAAGGCGATCAATGGGTTTTGAGAAATGGTGATTATACTTTTTTTCTTAATGTTGGATATAATACTGACACTGTTGGTAAAACGCTTTCTCTTGAATACCAATTCAACAATTATTTATTTTATAAGGAAGGTATTTTAAAGTCAGTAAAATAAAGGCTTACTTCTCTTGCCGTGGTATTAGAAAACATTTCTAACCATTAGGTACACAAATACCACTACGCCGGTTGTAGTTACCAGCCATGCCATAAAATGTTTCTTTATATAGATAGATGGAATATCGTTGCTGATCATATTTTTTCTTGTAATCATGTATGAAATGATGCGCTGAAGAACAATCATTGTAAAAAAGATAACACTGATGCTGCGGAACATTTGCGGGTATTGGTTAATGGTAAAATAAAATACCACTACCATAATCACGGTTGTTACTAGTGTGATCTGTGAAAGCCTGACAATATTCCCTGATAATATCTTCGCTTTGTCTTCATCTGTAAGTGTTTTGAATGCACCCATCTGTATAAACCTGGAAATAAATACAGAAGCAATTAATACGATAAATGAATAATCCATTTGATTGTTTTAGGCAGTAAAGATTGTTTATAAACGCAAATATTCTTTTTCTCTGTGAAAGGAAAAACTGTTTGTGATTGTTAGTCTTCGCTTTGCTCCATATTGTTATTCAGTACAAGAGTGCGACGCAAGGAACGGTGCAATGAAATATTTCAGCCCGGTACAAAATAAAACCCTGCAATTATTCACTGCAGGGTTTTTCTTTATGGTGTGTGGCTTATTTAAGTTTAGCCAAAGCTTCTTTTATTCTTACCCAGGCACGTTCAATATTGTTCATACTGTTGGCAAAGGAAAAACGTACACAATTTGGTTCGCCAAATGCATCGCCCATTACAGATGAAACATTCGCCGTATTCAACAGGTACATACAAAATTCTGAGGCGCCCGTAATGGTTGTTTCGCCATCGCTTTTTCCGTAATAATAACTTACATCGGGGAAAATGTAAAACGCACCTTCGGGGGCAAAACATTTAAAGCCGGGAATATCTTTGATGATCTCTAAAACCTTTGCCCTTCTGCAGGTAAATTCTTCGGTCATTTCGAAAGAGGGTTTTAGATCGGTAGTTAATGCCACCACGCCGGCTTTTTGTGTAATGGAACAGGTGCCGCTTGTAAGCTGGCCTTGTAATTTTTCGCATGCTTTTGCAACGGGAACACTTGCCGCAATATAGCCCAGGCGCCAGCCAGTCATTGCGAAGCCTTTACTTAAACCGTTAATTAAAATAATACGGTCTTTAAGGTCATCGAATTGCGCTATGCTTTCATGACTGCCCACAAAATTAATATACTCGTAAATCTCATCGGAGATGATGTAAATATTAGGATGTTTTCTAAATACTTCTGCCAAACCAACCAACTCTTCTTTGCTGTAAACAGCACCGGAAGGGTTGCAGGGCGAAGAGAACATGAACAGTTTTGTTTTATTTGTAATTGCTGCTTCCAGTTGTGCAGGAGATACCTTGAAACCTGCATCAGCACTGGTTCTTATCTCTACCACTTTACCCCTTGCCATCTTCACCAGTTCGCTGTAAGTAACCCAGTAAGGTGTAGGTATAATTACTTCTTCACCATCATCAACCACCGCGAAAATGGCATTGGCCAGGCTTTGTTTGGCGCCGGTTGAAGTAATAATATTTTCAGGTTTATAATCAAGATTATTGTCGCGTTTTAATTTGGTACAAACAGCTTCGCGTAAATCTGCATAACCAGCCACAGGCGTGTAATGGCTAAAATTATCGTTGATCGCTTTTATAGCGGCATCTTTAATGTGCTGCGGCGTATCAAAATCTGGTTCGCCAAGGCTAAGGTCAATTACATCAACCCCTTTAGCACGGAGTTCGCGGCCAAGTTTGGCCATCTTTAATGTTTCGGGTTCACTAAATCTGTCAAGCAATGAGGAAAGTTGCATAGTAAACTATAATTTTTTGTGGCGCAAAAGTAAGCATTAAGCCATTGCATGTAACCGCAACATAATCAAAGTGAAGATTTTTTTACAAACATTTGTGAGCAAGTAATTTTCTTCTTTTTAGTGCGGGGAAAATAATGGGCCGGGCTTAGGTTTTTCAATTAAGCATCGTTGCGTCGCACACTTGTACTGTTGGATTGTTTATGGAGCTTTTATTGGTGGGTAGATTTAGAGAACTATTTCGGAGGACAAGAACCAAGGCAAAAAACAAATGCCCGGCTCTAAAAAAATAAGGTAAATAAAAAAGGGTTTCTTAGTTTATAACCATCCAAATTTTTCTATCAACCTTTCTTTCTGGTTGCGGGCAACGGGGATATGTTGATCGTTTGAGAGGATAAGATAATTGCCCTCGCCACGTACATATTTTTTTATATGATCGAGGTTTATAAGATACTGGCGGTGTACGCGTAAAAAATTTCTTTCCTCCAGCACTTCCTGTATATCGCCAAGTGTTTTTGCTACCGTATGCTGATGACCATCTGCCATGTAAAAACGGGTATAGTTATTATCTGACTCGCAGTAAATAATCTGTTTTACCTCCGCAAATGTTACCCCGTTTTGGTAAGGGAGTGCTATTTTATCGGGGAATGTTTTTGTACCTTCCTGCAACTGTTGTTTAAGTAAACTGAGTTGTTGTTTTTCTGGCCACCTGCGTTGTTCCGCCTTTTCTACTGCGGCTTTCAGGTCTTTACCATCAATGGGTTTCAGTAAATAATCCAGCGCACTAAAACGAAAAGCTTTTACAGCAAATTTATCATACGCCGTTACAAACACCAGGCTAAAATGTATGGGGCCAGTTTTTTCCAGTAACTGAAAACCATTCATTACGGGCATTTCAATATCGAGGAATACCATATCAGGTTGCAACTCTTTTATTTTAATCAGGCCATCTTCACTTTCGGTACATTCGGCTACTACCTGTACTTGTGGGCAATACATTTTTAACTGCAATGCCAGCAACCGTACACAATCTGGTTCATCATCTATAATAATTGCTTTTAGCATATAATTTTCTATACAGGTATTTGAATAATCACTTTTGTGCCGGTGGCATTATTCAGTCCATCTTTCAGGTCGTTTATTGTTACATTGGCCTGTATTTGGTATAACTGATTTATGATATGGATACGGTCTGATGTCATTTTTAAGCCAAAGGATTTTTGCCGGGTGGCAGACTTGCTTTTATAGTCCGCTGCCAATGCACGGCCAATACCATCATCTGTAATTTCAATATGCAGCAGATGTTCTGAAGGATGTGTAACATCAACTACAATAGTACCCCCTAACTTTTTGTGCATGAGCCCATGCCAGATGGCATTTTCCACATAGGGCTGCAATAGCAAGGGAGGTATTTCTATATACTCCTGGTCTATACTCTCGGCAACATTTATCTGATATTGAATTTTATTTTTAAACCGCATGGCTTCCAGCTGAATGTACAATTGCAGTGTTTCCAGTTCTTTTTTCAGTGTTACTTTTTCTGAATGCGAGTTTTCTAATACCAGCCTGATGAGCTGCGAAAAAATGGTAAGGTATTCTGAAGCGGTGGCAGAATCATTTTCCAGTGTATAGAGTTTGATAGAATTAAGACAGTTAAAAATAAAGTGCGGGTTCATTTGTGCACGAAGTGCCGTCATTTCAGTTTCGGCTATCTTTTGTTCAAATGCAGACTGCACCTGCGCTATCTTTTGTGCTTCTACCAATTTCCTTTGTTCTTCCAGTTCGGCAGTTCTTTTTTGTAATGCAGCTTCTAACTGCAAACCATGCTCCTGCTGCATGTTATTCTTTTCTATCAATACCAGTTTGCTGCGGTACGAAAGTGCAAAAGAAAAGAAAATGGCTTCGATGGTTAAACCCAATAAGAGAAAGGCGGGCACAAAAATGATGATCATAAAAAACTCAGGGCTGGCATATGGCAAAAGAAAGAAAAGCCTTGTCATAGGCAGGCACCACAAAAAAAGCAAACTGATTAAACCACTAAACAAGAACCATTTTATAGGCGATTTACTTTTTGCCGTTAAAATCAATAAAACAACATGTAATATAGCAACGGGAATTATAGATATAAAGTAACCGTAGTAATTGGGGTTAAACAAAAACCAGCCGGTTCTTACTGTGGTAAATTCTATCAGCATTTGAATAAAAGCAATACCTACCAGCACTTTTACAATTATCCAACCCTTTTTAAAATGAACAGGCAACTGTAGCATTCTCCCAATAAAAAGGCTATACATGGCAGGTACCAGGAAAAGAAATACAGAGAGCATTATATCGTGCACTAATGCGGGAAATAATCCGAGCGAATTACGGATATCTATCCAGAACAAACAGGTTATTAGCGAAGAAATTGTATAGGCTATGTACCATAGAAACGCAATATCCCTGTATAAATAAAACTGGTATATGGCATATACCGATATAAAAAAAAGGCAACCGGCCATAGCTGCCAGTAATAGAAAAAGATACCTGTCAGTATACATGCCCCTGGCGGCACTGTCCATAAAAGTATAATCAGTTTCTAATGCAATGGAAGGCGGCAGAAACTGGCCTTGACGGTCTTCTGTTCTTGCCCAAAATGTTTTGGTAGCAAGCGGTAAAACCATTAAAGGCAAACCCTGAAATGCAGGAGCTGTTGTTTCATATGCACCACCACGCGCAATAATGGTATCATTATTATACAAACGGGTAAAATAATGCGGGTCTATAGAAAGCCGCAAACGCAATGTATCTGTTGCCGATGTATTGCGGATGGTAAATGTAAACCATTGAATAATTAAAGGTATATCTGATGTTACGGCGTGCTGATATTCTTTGCTAAATGGCACAAATGCCTTTTTTTTTACTTCTTCAAAAGACAGGGTTTTATTGCTGGCTGGTTCTTCGTAAAATAAACTTTTGTCTGCAATATTCAGGCTGGTTTTCCAGTTGGGTTCACCATTCAATACAATGGTATCCTGCGCAAAAGAATGCACCACAAAAAACATACATAAACTAATAAACAAAATTATCCGCCGCATATTGGTGCAAGTAAGTTTTAAAAATAATTAAAGCAAATAGCATTACCTAAACCTTCTGGCGAACAGTCTGTTTTTTGAGTAAATGGTAACCAATATCTTTTATTTAAACGCTCTTAAACAAACCATGCTGCCCACTCATAAATATGGTCACTCACCAAATATCGTTTTTAGAATAGCAGTATGTAACTGAATTTTATAGCAGAAAAGGAAGTGATAAAATGTAACAGGCGTTACAATTTAAATGATCGCTTATTATAAGCCAGGTTGTTTTTGTTTACCAAATGTATTGCTACTATCATCGTCTGTTGTGTCACTCACTTGTACGGTTGGTAATTCTATTCGGCATGGTGCAGTGCTGTTAATAAAATAACCATGCTTGTAGTAAGTGCATTTAAAAATATGCATCGCTTAAAACTATTCTTTATAAACTTATTATTGATAAACTGTTACCGAAATCAGGGTTTTCGCGACACATCTTCGCTTCGGTAAAAGATCATAAAAGATATAACCGTACAAGAGTGCGACGCAACGAAGCAGCTATGAAAAACGATGGCTTGGCTCATAAAAAACAATAAAACCAATTTTCAATTTCAACAACAAAACGTTATGCTAAAAAAAATTCTTAAGTGGACGGGTATTATTATCGGCAGCCTTCTGGTAATTGTATTAGTTTTCTATGCAGTTGCGTATTTTAATACTGAGACACGTATAAATAAAGTGTACGATGTAAAGCTGCAGAAATTGGTAATACCCAATGACAGCGCCAGTTACAACGAAGGCAAACATATTGCAGAGAACAGGGGTTGCCTTGGTTGCCATGGCCAAAACCTTTCAGGCGGCATTGTTTTTTTTGATGAAACTTCACCTTTAGGAATATTGGCTACCGCCAATTTAACCAGCGGCAAAGGGGGTATAAATTATACTGATGAAGACTGGGTGCGTGCACTGCGCCATGGTTTGGATAAGGATAATAAATCAGTCTGGTTTATGCCATCTAACGAAGTATGCAATATTTCTAATCATGATATGGCTGCACTTATTTGCTTTCTAAAACAACAGCCCCCGGTAGATAAAATGGTGCCTGCAAAATCGATAAAACCATTAACAAGGATATTGGTTTTCTTAGATAAATTTCAATTGTTTCCGGCAGAAATAATTGATCATAATGCGGTGTATAAAGATACGGTAACGCCTGCTGTTACTGCCGCTTACGGCGAATACCTTACCACCAGTTGCCAGGGTTGCCACGGTGCGCAAATGAAAGGCAACCCGCCGCATGGTGATAATGAACCACCCATACCAAACATTAGCTCCACCGGCGTTGTGGGCAAGTGGACGGAAACAGATTTTCTTACTGCCCTGCACACCGGCAAAACACCCGAAGGCAAACTATTGTCAGACTATATGCCCTGGAAAGCCCTCACGTATACCGATGATGAATTGAAGGCAATCTATCTTTATTTGCATGGGTTGAAATAAGGAAAACTGCAGCAGCAATAACACATATAATTTGTAGCCCGGCAATTGAATATGAATGAGGCTTTACTTGCGTCGCACTCTTGTACGTTCGGAAATTCTATTCGGCTCTCAATACAAAATCCTGGATATTTAATAAAAAAATAACCGCAGAATCTGTAAAAATCAGAGGCCAATGCCTCTGCCTCTTTGCGTCTCTGCGGTTTAATAGTAGCTTATAAAATAAAGAATTACTGCACGTTTTCTACAATGCCTTTATCAAGGGCTTGGGCTCCGGTTGTTACACCATAAAAACCTTTCAGATAAACTGTATAACTTCTGCCGCTTGTAAATACTATGTTGGTAAACGATTTAAAAGGGGTACCACTACCGGGTGTGCTTAAGTCTAGATTGTATGTTCCTGCTTTTATTGTTTTAAACTCAGTTAACGTGCCGCTGTTTCCCTGGTCATTAAAACTGCGGCCGCTATACAAAAGCGAGTCTAAAGTAACGCTGTTTTTAAGCTTTGCATTTAAATAAGGTGCATCCGGGCTAAACTGAAAGAACCTGACCCTTACTGAATCTGTGCCCGGAATTGAAAGTGCATCCTGTACAATAGCAGCTTTTAATTTACTTGCAGAATCAATTGCAAATATGGAATAATATTTTCCAGCCTCAAATGTAGTATTGGCATCAATTGCATAGTTAGAAGATCCGGATGGAGCCGCAACTTTTAAATTGTAAGTTCCGGATGGAACAAAAATATAGCCAGAATCACTACCGTAAGCAAAGTTTTGAACGTACAAACCACCGTTTAAAATTACATCTGCATTTGGTGCATTTGGCGATGCATGTATAACAAAAAAAGCAGCAGACGGTGGCGTTGTTGAACTGTCAGTAAGTTTACAACTGTTCAATGCCAAAATGAATAAGGAAGAAATCAATAATAAAGCGATGTTTTTTTTCATATTGTCTTTTTTCGGCGGCAAATGTATTTACAAAATAATTAATTGGTTATTTGATAATGGTTGTAAACCTTTTAGAAATATGCCAGTATGTTTATCAAATGCAGCCAATGGCGCAAGATGATAAATGATATGCGTAAAAAAAGTTAAAGCTTATTCTGTTGAATAATCCACTTCGAACATAGACCATAAATTCAACTCTGTCTCATAGGTTAATTCACAGCAGTTGCTTTTTGTGCTGGCCTGCATGCAGCAAGAAATAAAAAGATCAGTAAAAAATGAAATTTATTTTTAGCATGCTCAAATATAATTTTTTCATTCAATAATATTTTTCGTTGCTGGTAATGCTAAATAGAATTCCTGCCGTATAAGAGTGCGACGCAAGTAAAGCTTCATTCATATCCCCCGGCCCGGTTCAAAAAAATAATAATAAAACGTATTGGCATAGATTTGTAACACAATCATTTTTATGCCGCACGAATCTATCTCTGTTTTCGATATGTTTAAAATTGGAGTGGGCCCATCCAGCTCACATACATTGGGGCCGTGGCGTGCTGCGTTAAGGTTTTTGCAAACTATACAAACGGGGCATTCATTGCACGACGTGCATGCTGTTAAAATTTTACTTTACGGCTCGCTTGCAAAAACAGGTATTGGGCACGGCACCGATATCGCTGTTATTCTTGGCCTCTGCGGCGATGATCCTGTAACGATTGATGTGAACAGCGTTACACCTAAAATGCAGCAGATAACTGCGGCAAAAAAAATGCTCCTCAATAATATGTTGGAAATCGATTTTGATCCTTTGAAGGATGTGCAGTTTCTTTTCAATGAAACACTTCCTTTTCATCCAAATGGTTTAACCTTTTTGGCCGATTTTAAAAACGGTGACAGCATCAGTGAAACTTTTTATTCCATTGGTGGTGGGTTCGTAGTAAAAGAGGGAGAAGATGCAGGTGGTAAAGCTTGTGTGGATCTGCCTTTCCCCATAAACACCGCCGATGATCTTTTGCACTGGTGCATGAAAACCGGGCTTGCTATTAATGAAATCGTTATGGAGAACGAGCATACATGGAATAGTGAAGAAGCGACAAAAAAAGGTGTAATCAATATTTGGCAAACCATGAAAGAATGCATTTACCGCGGCTGCCACCACAAAGGTGAATTGCCCGGAGGTTTGCATGTGCGCCGCAGGGCATTTGATCTTAATAAAAAGCTGACTGCCCAGCATACTTATAACGATTACGATAGCTGGGTAAAGTCGCTTCAAAATGGTGGCAAAAGCTTTCACTACATACTGGATTGTGTAAGCTGTTTTGCCCTGGCGGTTAACGAAGAAAATGCAGCATTTGGCCGTGTAGTAACTGCGCCAACAAATGGGGCTGCCGGAGTTATACCTGCGGTGTTGCAGTACTTTGTGGTGTTCTGTAATGGCAACAGCGATGATGCCATTATCAAGTTTCTGCTCACGGCTTCGGAGATTGGCAGCATCTTTAAAAAAGGTGCTACTATTTCAGCGGCAATGGGCGGTTGCCAGGCAGAGATTGGAGTGTCGAGCGCCATGGCTGCGGCTGCGCTAACTGAAAGTATGGGCGGCACACAAAGGCAGGCAATGATGGCTGCAGAAATTGCCATGGAGCACCATCTTGGTTTAACCTGCGACCCGATTGGCGGGCTTGTTCAGGTGCCCTGTATCGAGCGCAATACAATGGGTGCTATTAAGGCTATCACGGCCTCGCAGCTTGCTTTGCAGAGTGCGCCGGATTATGCAAAAGTAAGCCTCGATAAAGTGATAAAAACCATGTGGGATACGGCTTTGGACATGAACAGCAAATACAAAGAAACAAGCGATGGCGGGCTGGCTGTAAATATTCCGATTAGCTTGAGTGAATGCTAAATCTATTTGCGAAGCACGAATTTTGATGTACGGTTTAATATTTGTGATTTAAGTTTTTGATGAACCCGGCATTTGCATTTCATAGCATCGCCTCTTGCGTCGCACTCTTGTACGGTTTGAATATGATTGAGCTTTCAACAGCCAATACAAATACAGTTGCGCTGGATAAAAACTTCATTAATTTTTTTGCTGATTTTTTAAAATACCTTTTAGTGCAAGCCAATTCGCAAACCAAACAATCAGCGCAACAAAAGAGTAGAAAAACGTTATAAAAAAGCTGAGGGAAAAGCCGCCCTTCCATAATCCATTTTGCTTTTTGAATATAAAAATACCTTCCACTCCCTCAGTATATGTGAACGCTACAGCAACTGCAAACAGAAAGGCAAAAAGCAGCCAAAAGAATTGTTTTTTTTTGTAAGCGATCCAGTTACAAATTATAAGTGTACAAGCATACAATATTAGCGACCATAACCAAAAATCATCCAGCCTTTTTTCCAGTAAAATAACTTTTGCTGATGCAAGTATCTTCATGTAAAAAACGGCATTAAAATAATAATAGTACAATAAAGTTAATACCAGGCAGTGCAAAATATATAAGATGAAAAATAGCAGAACAATCCTGTTCTTAGTTAGGGTTTGCGGCATTGGTTTTAAAGTTTTTTTCTTTCTGCAATATACGGCAATGAATATTGAATTTTATTTATTACCAAGGTGGTTAAAGGAAGTCTTTAGGTTTTATAATGTTGACAGAATATGATGCTGAAGATGATCACTGCCCCGAACGATAAAGTGATTGCGACGCAACAGGCGATGCCATGAAATGATATGCCTGTATTCAACGGTATTTTCAGCAATTTTTAGATCAGGGTAATTATATTAGAAATTTAATTGCAATAAAGAAAATCCTTTCCGAACTTTAATTTCAATTAATCGACCTGATCCGTTTTCAAATTCTGCTTATAAAATATTTCTTTAAACCAAAACAAACTTTTTTATGAGAAAGTTATTACTTATCTCCCTGATTGCATTTCCGGTTTCAGTTTTTTCACAGTCAGCAGGCGATTACCGCAGCAAAGCCACGGGCAACTGGAATGCGGTTGCTACATGGGAGCGGTATAATGGAACCGCATGGGTGGCTGCAACGGCAACTCCAACAAGTAGCGATGGTGTTATTACCATTCAAAGCGGGCATACAGTTACAAACACCACGGCAGTTACAGTTGACCAGGTGGTGGTAAGCAGCGGCGGTACATTGACGCAGAACAATGTAATGACTGTGAATAACGCCACCGGGACTGACCTTACTGTAACCGGCACTTTAAATGTTAGTAATAATATTGACGGCACCGGTAATGCAAATATTACCGGCACCTTAAACTGGACTGGAGGAACAATCAGTATACCTGTAACGTTAAGCGCCACTGCAACTGCAAACCTTACCGGCTTTGAAGAAATTCTTGGCGGTACGCTTACAAATAATGGCACCATTAACTGGAGTGGAACCTATTTTAGCTTTAGTGGTGGCACATTGGTAAACAATAAAAATATAAACAATAGCAGCAATGGTTATTTGAACAAATACGGAAGCGGAATTTTAACGAATAATGCCGGAGCTACTTTTACAAAACTAACTGGCACGGGTAATACTTATACATATATTGACGTAAACAATGCCGGCACAATAGATGTGCAAAGTGGTACACTCGAAATATATACTGATACATTTACTACCAGCAGCGTTGTAAATATTGCATCGGGTGCAATATTTAAAAACTCTTATGTATGCGTATTCAACAGTGGAAGTTCAGTAACCGGGGCAGGCACATTACAGCAAAGCAGTAATTATACATTTACAGTAAACAATGCACTTGCACTGCCGTCTTCAATTATCTTAAATATTTCTGGAGGAACGGTTAACGGAACAGGTGGCTTAAATATACCTGGCACATTAAACTGGACGGGCGGAACCATAAGCATACCTGCAACGCTTACCGCTTCGGCAACAGCAAACCTCAATGGCTATGAGGAAATTCTTGCCAATACGCTTACAAATAATGGCACTATTAACTGGAGCGGCACCTATTTTAGTTTTAACGGTGGTACGCTGGCAAACAATAAAAATTTCAATATTTCCAGCGATGGTTATTTGAATAAATATGCCGGAGGAGGTACACTGAACAACAACAGTGGGGCTACTTTTAAAAAGATTACCGCTACAGGCAATACCTATTCTTACATTGATATAAGCAATACCGGAACAATAGATTTACAAAGTGGTACACTCGAAATATACACTGACACTTTTACTACCAGCAGTGTGGTAAATATCGCTGCAGGTGCCACATTTAAAAACTCTTATGTATCCATATTCAACAGTGGCAGTTCTGTAACGGGGGCAGGAACATTACTGCAAAATACAAACACACTCACGCTTAACATTGCTCTTGCACTGCCATCTTTAATTACATTAAATATATATAACGGAACTGTTAACGGAACAGGTTCTTTAAACATACCCGGCACACTTAACTGGAGTGGCGGTACACTCAGCATACCTGCAACACTTACTGCATCGGCAACAGCAAACCTTAATGGCTATGAGGAAATTCTTGCCAATACGCTTACTAATAACGGCACCATTAACTGGAGCGGTACCTATTTTAATTTTAATGGCGGTACGCTGGTAAACAATAAAAATTTAAATAATTCCAGTAATGGGTATATGGATAGATATTCAGGAGGCGGTATAGTGAACAA
>JANXWM010000282.1 GCA_025351145.1 Chitinophagaceae bacterium | reverse complement strand
CTGCCCTTGTTGGTCGCCTGACCAACAAGGATTCGCTTCGATAAAGCCCAATATAGTCCAACAGTACAAGAGTGCGACGCAAGGAACGATCAATAGCATTCCATTTGCCCGGCTAAAAAAATTATTTACTTATCTGTGTTGTTTTTCGTTCGATTCTTTTTTGGTAATTGCCACCCTGGAAAATGCGGTGAACATATACGCCGGCCACATGAACAGCATCCGCACCGAGCTGGCCGGGTTGTAGAAGCTCTTCCACTTCGGCAATGGTAATATCGCCTGCTTTGGCCATAGAGGTGGAAAAATTGCGGGTGGTTTTACGAAAAAGCAGGTTGCCCATTGTATCGCCCTTCCAGGCTTTTACGATAGCAAAATTTGCATGCAGCGCATGCTCCATTAAATGCATTTTGCCGTTGAACTCCCTTACCTCTTTGCCTGCTGCAATTTCGGTTCCGTAACCGGCAGGGGTGTAAAAAGCGGGGATGCCCATGCCTGCCATTTGTATGCGTGTAGCCAGCGTTCCCTGAGGTATAAGATCTACTTCCAGTTCGCCGGAGAGGAGCTGCCTTTCGAACTCGGCGTTTTCGCCCACATAACTGCTCATCATCTTTTTTATTTGGCGGGTTTTGAGCAATTGTCCCAATCCAAAATCATCTATACCCGCATTGTTGCTGATACAGGTGAGGTCTTTTACGCCCTTAAGCACAAGTGCATTTATACAGTTTTCGGGTATGCCGCATAAGCCAAAACCACCAAGCATGATTGTGTCGCCATCCTTAATATCGTAAATGGCAAGGGCCGCATTTGCAAATACTTTATTCATAAAAGCAAGTTGTAAAAGCAAATGTATTTAAGCGGGATGAAAGCATGCGGAAAAAAGAGGCATGGATTTACATTACTGTATTTTTTTGTATAGCAGTGACCTTTGCCTGCCGGCAAAAGCCATAACAGAATCCATTAAAATTTTATTTTTATCGGGATGTTTTTCGTAGTAGGTATAGCTTTTATAAAAATCATCTTTACTTATGCCGTAGACACCAAAAACCTGTTGAAAATTTTCCAGCGTTTTTACTTTCACCATCCCGCTGTCTTTAATATACTGATTTTTTGCCAGTTCGCCTGCACGTATCATATCCCAAACAACCAGTTTCATTCTGTTGATGGCAATAATATCTTTCGGTATTTCTTTATTAGAAGTACAGGCAGTAAAAAAACAAAGAAGAAGGAACAGGTAAAACAGTTTCATGTATTACTTTAATTCAGTTTTATATTTAGCTGCATTTGACACATCGATCTTAGAAAGGATTTCGATTACTTTTGATTTAGTTGAAGGGTCAGCTTTTTTAAAAACACCAATTATTTCGTCGCTCCTGTTCTGCATAAAAAAATCCAGGATCATGGTGTTTGGGTTTTGCTGGTTAAAGTCCTGCAGCATGCTTAGCGCTTTTAAAACATTTACCCTTGCATCTACCTGTTTGCTGTACAGGTTATCAAGGCCCAAATGATAGTAAGTATAAAAAACATCGTGTACCTGGTTAAGCTTGGCGTTGGTTAAATTATTAGCAAGGAAATAGCGGTTACGCAGGCCGTCAAAAGATTTCCAGCCACTGATGCTTTTTTCTTCCGGTGCATTGGTTACAATATTCTGGGCTTTTTTATAAAACTCATCGCCGCCTTTTAAGCTGAAAGAATCATAATCGAGACCAAGAATGATATAAACATAATACGCAAATACCGCAGTGAGGTTACCTGAAAGCGGGTCGTTGCCCCCCACCCTGTTTTCGTTAAACTCCACGGGCTGATATTCCTGGTATTTGAAGGTTATATCTACATCCTGAAAATTAACCAACGGACTTTGATAGGAAGAATTGTAAACCGGCCTGCCAACCTGTATGGTTAAACCTGCCTTGTAAGTATTATCATCTGTTACACTCTGCAGGTTGAGCAGAAAATTGCATTGAATTTTTTCCTGCGACTGAAATACATCTCCTGTCCACTTACGGCTATTGATCAGGTTGGTAAGCTGCGTTTGCATGGTGGTAAAAACATTCTTATTTACGCTTGAACCTATTTGCTGAGAAAGCACGGTAACCTTTGCCTGCAGCTCCTGCGAATGAGCAACTACCGAACAGAAAATTAAAATAACAGGGAGTATTTTTTTCTTATCCATTGAGTTTGTCTATAATAATGTTTACAATTTCTTCAGCTATTTTTTGCTTACTTGCAAGGCCCAATGTATGTTCTTTACCTGAAGCTTCGAATACAGTTACTTTATTGGTGTCGTGCCCAAAACCCGCATTGGCATCTTTAAGGGAGTTCAAAACAATCATGTCTGCATTCTTAGATTTCATTTTTCCTAAAGCATATTCTTTTTCATTATTGGTTTCAAGTGCAAAACCAACCAATAGCTGACCGGGTTGCTTTCTCTCGCCCAAAGACCTCAAAATATCTTTTGTTTTTGAAAGATTCAACACCAGTTGGCCACTCGATTTTTTAATTTTCTCCAATGCCGGTGCTTCGGGTGAATAGTCCGCAACCGCCGCACTCATTACCGTAATATCTGCAGAACCAAACAAACCAACACAAGCATTATACATTGCATCTGCACTTTTAACATGGGTAACGTTAATCCCTTTATATTTCACCTGTTCAATCGTTGGGCCTGTTACCAGTTCAACTTCTGCGCCACGCATATAAAAAGCCTCAGCCAATGCAAAACCCATCTTTCCAGATGAATGATTGCCAATAAAACGAACAGGATCAACGGGCTCGTATGTGGGGCCCGCGGTAATTAAACCTTTTTTTCCATCTAATGCTTTATCACGAAAATATTGTTCGGTAATATATTGAACAATTGTTTCGGGCTCTGCCATGCGGCCTTCACCCACGAGGCCACTGGCCAGTTCACCGTTATCTACGTCAATAATTTTGTTGCCGTAAGATTCCAGTGATTGAATATTCTTCCTGGTTGACGGGTGGTGCCACATATCCTCATCCATTGCAGGTGATACAACTACAGGGCATGTAGCTGACAAATAAACGGCAAGCAAAAGACTATCGCATTGGCCTGATGCCATTTTAGAAAGTGTATTACAACTAAGCGGGGCGACCAGCATTACATCGGCCCAGCGGCCAAGCATTACATGGTTTGCCCAGGTATCTTCGTCGAATAAATCTACCAGCACTTTATTGTTAGATAAGGTTGAAAGCACCAATGGTGAAACAAAATTTTTAGCGGCAGAGGTCATGATTACTTTTACTTCGGCACCGGATTTTACCAGTAAACGCACCAGTAAAATAGATTTATAAGCAGCGATGCTGCCAGTTATTGCGAGTAATATTTTTTTGCCCTTGAGCATATTTATTTTTGTTAGTAATTAGTTTCGCTTTTTTTTACCGGCAATTGATTCTTTACTCATCATTCCTTGCGTCGCACTCTTGTACGTTCTGATTATGAAGCAGCAAAAGTCCGAAAGTCGGGAAGTCAGTAAGACCGAAAGACAATAAAACTGCATTTACTTTCGGACTCCGGACTTGCTGACTTCCGGTCTAACAGTACAAGAGTGCGACGCAAGAGAAGCTTTATAGTAATTCTTCTGCGTGGTTCATAATGGCTGTTAATCTCAAAATTATTACGCATAACGAACCTCTAAAATAACAAAAAACGACAGTGTTGCGGCTGTCGTTTTTTAAATATCAAAAGAATAACAATCTTATCTGAAAAGATCGTCGTCGTTATTGCTGCGGTGGTAAACTTTGCCTTCCAGGAATTCCTGTGTTGCAAGAATTGAAGGGTTTGGCATTTTCTCGTAAGCCTTAGAAATTTCTATCTGCTCTTTATTTTCATGAATTTCTTCGAGGCTATCGGTATGTGTTGCAAACTCTTCGAGTTTGTTGTGCAATTCTTCTTTAAGGGAAACATTAATTTGGTTGGCCCTTTTAGAAATGATGGCTATAGAAGCGTACAGGTTACCTGTTGGTGCTTTTATTTCGGCGAGGTTTTTTGCCTCGATAACATTGGTTGTATTACCGCTTAGATGCTTCCTTAACTTGTTCATTTTGGAGGTTTTTTATATTATTTTCTGACGTAAGCTTTAAATTTTTTATTTCTTCCAGAAGTTTGCTTTCTGTAAACCTGTCGGTAAAATCGG
>JANXWM010000266.1 GCA_025351145.1 Chitinophagaceae bacterium | reverse complement strand
CAAAAAACCCGCTGCTAAGCGGGAATGACATCTCTACTCTATTTACTCTTAACCTTCGGTTTAGGCTTAGGATTACCTGATACACTCCACATTAACACATCTTCAAAAGAAGCATTCACTGTTAGCTTCTTGTCGTAGTTCTCTTGTCTTATCTTCTTAGGCTTAGAAGCCTTCTTTGCTTTTGCCATTATTTAGAGATTAGATTTTTATAAGTTAATCTACCTTCAAGGTTAGACAAAGTTATCTCAAATCTCTGACCGTCTTTCAACTCTCTTGTATTATAACGATAGCTATTCTCATTACAATACCTCTGTAAATGCTTAGGACTTACATTGTGATAGCAACCGTAGATGCTTCTCTTTAAGAATGAAAAGAAGCCTTCAATCGTATTTGTATGCCATTCTCCGCGTACATATTCATCTTCGGAGTGGTTTATTACTTCATGGTCTTTAAAGTCTTTAGCAAGGCCGGTATAGGCGTTCAGGCTATCTGTGATAATAATAGATTCTAAAGCTACGTTACTCTTAACCATATCTTTAAAAGACTGGGTCTTGTCAATGACATTCAACCTTACTCCGGCTCCTCTTTCCAAATAACCCATTACACCTGTTTTGTTGTCCACATGGCTTACTCCGTTAGCGTGTGCTTCTGCTCTAACTTTCTTATGCTTGTTCTTCATCTTACCGCCAACGTAGGTTTCATCTACTTCTACGGTATTTTCAAGAGCCTCTGGATGTTTCTCACCTACCATTTCTCTTATTCTATGTGTCATAAACCAGGCTGACTTCTGAGTTACACCCAGGTCTTTAGCTAACTGGATACTGCTTATTCCTTTCTTATGAGCAGTGATTATATAGATAGCAGCAAACCATTTTGGCAATGGTATATTCGTGTTCTCATAGATAGTACCCACTGTAACAGTGTACTTCTTGTAACATTCTTTGTTACCACACTTGTATGTTTTACCATCATTCAGCTTGTACCACTTATCACATCCACAATGAGGACAGGTCGGAGTACCGTTCCACCTATTGGCTTCTAAGAATTCCCTGCAAACTTTATCAGTAGAAAAGTGGAGTATAACTTCTGTAAGATTCTTGAATGAGTTGAACATATATCTCTTGTTTTGTTACACAAAGATATATAATGTTTGTTCAAAGTAGTACCTAATATTGTTAAAGTATCTACAAGAGTTTGTAGATTAAAATGTAGATTTATCCTTTAATCTTAAATCAATAAAATTAATCATCATGGCCGTACAAAGTAAAAACTTACGCGAAGAAGTATTTATCAAATTACCGGAGATTATAGACGATACGTTACGCTTACCTGAACTCACAAAAGTGAATGATTTGGTTTTAACGGGATATAAATTAATAAGTGTTAATCAATCAAAACTCAACACTGGTGAAATTGGAATCATTTTTTGGTTAGGTAAAGATGAACCTACAGAACACCCGTTACCGTTTTATACGGGTTAGTTTATAACTTCTATTAATTTTTCATAGACCTTTTTAATACTATCTGTATCTAAACTGTAACAGTAGTGAACTTTGTTCTCATCTATTTTATAAGTCGTATTGTTACGACAAATTTCGATGGCAGTTTGTAAGCAAAGTAATTTTAATTCAGTATTCATAACTTGTATTTGTATATAAATATATACCAGGTGTTATTTTTAAATAAATATATCGTTATGTGGTATTTCATCATAGGAGCTATAATATTATTTGTCATTGTAATAGCTCTTGATATCTTAACGGAAGCTAAAAATGTTATCCTGACATTAGGTCAAGGTAAAAGAGTACAATGGAAAACAGCACCTAAGTTGTTTCTGCTGTTAATAGCTATTTGTAGTTTTATTGTTGCATATTGGATTACTTCCGGATTGTTTTGAAAATGAAAGATGTAGATTTATCCTTTAATCTTAAACTTTAAAAATATGATAGAAAGGAAATTTAATATAGGTGATATAGTTAGAGAGCAAACAGCATCGAAACGTTCCCACACTATGACAGTGATATCTTATCGTGATCCGGGAGTGGATATTAAATTTACAAATGCTATTATGGGTAAAGAAGTCAAAAATATTGAAGCGACAACGTTATATGTAAACTGTGAATTCTTTTTGTATGGTAAGACACAGCGTAAAAGTTTTGATCAGGATAATTTGGTTTTAGTTAATCCTTCCACTTCCGGTGAGAATAAATAGGAATTATCCCAAAGAGGTAAATGTTAGTTATTTCGATTCCGATATAAGGTTTGAAAGTTCTTTTGACAATTAAAGAATATTTTGTTTTTAATGTCTCTTCAGTCAAGGTTTCCATCGGTATATTAAATGGTTCCATAGTTATTATTTATATATAAATATCAGTAATTATCAATTTAAATCATCAACCCTTCTATCATGACATATATTCTTATCGGTTTATTAATATTAGTCAGTCTGATATTTTACGGAATGGAATCTTTAAACGAAGCCATAAAGAATACAAGAAATGCTATCAGTGGTAAAGAAAAGATGAAAGAGAAGTCTATTATAGCTTGGATGAACCTTACAACTATCCTTATAATAGCTGCGCTGATAGTATGGCAAAAAGAAATTGCAGACTGGTATTATGGACATTTCTAATATCACAACCTCTATATATTTATATACAGAATTCTAAGAGTTCCCTAAAAAGTTTGTCCAAAGTAATATATAGTTACCGACGCAAGGAACGATGCCATGAAATACTTCTGCCCGGCTCATAAAAATGAAACCCCGTCATTTTCTATATGACAGGGCTTAAAAAAAATTCCTGAAAAATTAGTTAGTTGCAGCATCAGCATTGAGTTTACCCCAGCCAAAGTTGCTTGTTTTATTGGGATAACCGCTTGCAGTTGCAGTAAGTTTATTGAGCAGGTCATCTCTTGTAAAGGCTGGATATTTGCTCCACACCAACGCTGCAATACCTGCAGCAGTTGCGGTTGCTACTGAAGATCCTCCAACTGTTGTGGGCACATCGCCGCTGATGGCAGTTGTAACTCCGTGCAGACCGCTACTTTGTTTTTCCATCACAATTACGTAATCAATTTGTTTGCCCTTGTGGCAGTCGTCGCAGGCGATTAATGAAGACGCATCTTTTATGCCTGTTATGGCCTGTACTTGTGGAAGGCTTGCCGGAAAAATTACACCAACTAACCATGATACCCAACTAAAAGAAGTACCACCTGCGCAGAACATCAGCTTGCCTTTGCCATAAGCATACTGTATAGCATCTTTTATTTGCGAGCTGCCTGTAATGCGGCCTGTGCTTTCGCTGGTAATCTTTACGCTGCTGTTATCTGCTGCATAAGTATAGGCATCGCTCACGCCTTTTACTTCGGCGCTTTCATCAATATAAACATCTCTTGTAGCGCGGCAAATGATGAAGTTGCAGTTGTATGCAACACCGCATGAGTTGCCATCGGTGCATCTTGGCGCAGCAACCGTTCCGCTCATGGCTGTGCCGTGGCCACAGCCATCGTCGGCACTTGTTTCACCTGCCAGTGTAAACATTTTTTCAATGGTTCTTCCACTGGAAAGGCCCTGGTTGAATTCGCTTCCAAGGTTTGCCTGATCGGGGCTTACGCCGGTATCAATCACCATTACTTTTACGCCGGCACCGGTAGATTTTGTCCAGGCATTTTGAATGCCATGATAACTGTAATTCCAGGAGACTTTTGCATTGGGTGTAACCACTGTGTAATCGGTGCCGTTGATCAAAGTATTATCGCCGGTATAGCCACCACAGCCACTTCCGGTTATTCCACCTGTTCCTTTCGAAGCTTCTTCATCAAACTCTTTAACAGGATCGTACCCCATGGGTTCCGCATAACGCACAAGGTTGCTTTTGCGTAGCCTTTTAAGCGTTTCAAAATTGTCTATCTTAACATCAATAACAGGAAGTTTATATTCTTTCCATACTTCCATGTTTTCCATTTTTATGGATGTATTCTTTTTTACTTCTTCGTTGTAGATCAATTGAAGCACCTGCTGTTTGGTTGCTTTCCATTTGCTGTCGTTTATATTGATCAGGTGTAGCCTGCCATCAATGGTTTTTTCATCGAGTGGCTTATAGCCAACTGAAATAATTTTATCGCTGTTTTGCAATGCGCTCCAAACCATTTCATCGCTGGCTTCTTTCCAGTCGAAAGATCCGTTTTGCTGTACTTTGTCTTTAATAAATTGATTGATCTGCTGTTTGCTTACCTGCAGTTCCTGCTCATCTGAAGAAGCTACTGCCTGCTGCTTTTCATTAAGGTTTTTTGAACATGAAACCAGGATCATAGTGCATGCAATAAATGCTGTTATTTTTTTCATACTGCTTAGTTTAGGTAATTAGAGAATGAATATAATAAGTATCATGTTATAGGCAAAATTAGTATCTGTGGTACATCATTTTTATTACACCTTTAAACACAACTGATTTTTTACTGATAAATTTTTTGGAGCCGGACTTTTGTCTTTCATGGAATCATTCTTGCGTCGCACTCTTGTACTTTTGAAGGTATTTGGAACAGGTTAACGGCTGTTGAAAGCTGCGTAATGTTATTCAGTACAAGAGTGCGACGCAAGAGAAGCTTCATAGAATAACCAAAGCAGGGAACATAAAAAATTAAAAAAAAGGCCATGCAAATTGCATGGCCTTTTTTTATAGCTGAACGCTGTAAAAAAAATCCGTTCCCCGCGTCCATCCGTTCTTTTCGTATAAGGCTTGTGCAGTAAAATTATCTTTTGCTGTTTCCAGCATAAGCCATTTACTGTTGGTTGCTTTCCCAAAATCTTTTGCCGCATTTAATAAGGCCGTAGCAACACCTTTGCCCCTTGCCGTATCGGTTACAAACAGATCATTTAAAAGCCAGGTACGTTTCATACCCACCGACGTAAAGATGGGATAGAGCTGTGTAAAGCCAACTGCTTCGCCATTGATAAGTGCAATAAAAATCACGCTTTCATTTTGCTCCAAACGTTCTCGTATAAAATCTGTTGCCCCATTAATATCTGATGGTTGTTTGTAAAACATCCTGTATGCATCAAACAATGGGGCAATCATATTTGCATCTTCAGCTAAGGCTATGCGTATTAAGGTTTCCATTTTGCAGCGCAGTTTTTTTATTACTACAACAACTCAGCATCTAAAGCTATCTCAGCTTTAAGCAACAAACTTATCGGGCAGTTTGCTTTTGCTTCGGCTGCACATTCATCAAATTTTTCTTTGGTTATTCCCGGCACTTTTGCTTTTAATACAAGATGCGATTCTGTAATTTCTCCTTTGGAAGTATCAAGATTTATATGTACAGTAGTTTCAAGAGATTCAGCTGTAAAGCCCGCAGCGCCAAGAACAAAACTAAGCTTCATCGTAAAGCAGCCCGCATGTGCAGCGGCAACGAGTTCTTCAGGATTGGTGCCAATGCCTTCAGCAAACCTTGAATTAAATGAATACTGCGTATTGCTCAATACGCCGCTCTGCGTAGTAACTGCGCCACTACCTTCTTTTCCTGAGCCGTTCCATACGGCGGTTGCATGTCTTTTCATATTTATATTTTTTTGAGGCTGTAAATTACAAACAGAATCTATTCACTATATCAAATTTCC
This sequence comes from Chitinophagaceae bacterium, assembly GCA_025351145.1. Taxonomy (GTDB): domain Bacteria; phylum Bacteroidota; class Bacteroidia; order Chitinophagales; family Chitinophagaceae; genus Limnovirga. The sequence continues at coordinate 6,233 of JANXWM010000266.1, read as the reverse complement.
GTTAAGCGAAACAAGAAAGGAGAAGGTTTTTTATAGCCGGGCTAAAGAATAAACAGCAGCATCCTTGCGTCGCACTCTTGTACATTCTTATTATACAGGAGCTGTCAACAGCCAGGCACCACTTAATGCAGCAGCATCACAGTGCCTTGTTTAATTACTTTCCTGTTTCCCGGGCCAAGCAATTCAAGGTGATAAATATAAGCGCCTGTTGGCTGAATAATTCCCTGGTAAGAACCATCCCATGCATTGTATTTGTCTACTGCTTTAAAAATTAACTGGCCCCATCGGTTGTAAATAATCAGGTGAACAAGTTTATAATTATCCAGCGGCAATACCTGGAAGCGGTCGTTTTTTCCATCGCCGTTTGGCGTAAATGCGGTAGGTATAAAAATATCGCTGTACACTTTTACTAAAACATTATCAACCGCAGAACCACACCCAACATTAGAAAAAGCAGACAAAGTATAAAACTTATTCTCCGGTGGAAATGCCAATGGATTTGCCAAATGGGCATCGCTTAAAAACACCGGCGGCGACCATGCAAAATCAACTGCAGTGCCTTTTACCGTTCCGTTTAGTATTGCTGAATCACCTGCAAGGATCACTTTATCAGGGCCTGCATTTACAACAGGTTTACGGTACACATTTATTTTAAGAAACGCAGAATCTTTACAGCCAAATGAATTGGTAACAACCACTTTATACTCTGTTGAATCTGTTGGCCGTGCAACAGGGTTGGGAATGGCATCGTTTGATAAACCTGTTGAAGGCGACCACTTATAAGTACCACCACCCGATGAAGAGGCAGATAGGTTTTCACTTAATCCCTCGCAAATAGGGTATGTTGGTGAAACAGAAATAGTGGTGCCAGGAAATATCTTCAGGTAAAAACTATCAAGAGAAACGCAGCCAAAATAAAAGGTCTCTTTCAGCTTGTATAAGCCTGTATCAGCATATTGCACATTAGGTACAATAGCTGCGGCATTTGCAGAACTATAACCATTAGGGCCATTCCATAAAACTTCCAATGCAGAAGGATCATATGCAGGAAGCAACAAATCTTTACCAATACAGCCAATGATATTTTGAGGCGGTTTATGAGCTGCCAAAGGATGAATATCTGTATGTATGGGATTGGAAGCTATCCGGCAGTTTAACGAGTTAATACTTCCCCGTTCAGCAATAACCATCCTGTAATCAATTGCACCTGTTAACCTTTTGGGTATAGCATAAACAGGGGTTGTTTCCCCCGGAATATCTGCCCAGGTTTTGCCCAAATCAAGACTGCTCTGCCATTGCACCACCGGGTCTGCAAAGCCCGCAGAATAAGCTCCCTGCAATATAAACGGGTTGGCATAATCTGCACAAACATCCCCGGCTTGGGTGCTGCCATCGAGTGTTATGTTAACAGCCGGGCCGCAACTGCGAAAAGTAATATCATCAATTACAAATGCGCTACCACAGCCAAACTGCGGCTTTGCGGTAATGCTCACTATTACTGAAGGTGTATTGGGCGGGGTTACAAAAGACAGCCCATACTGTTTCCACGTACGGGTATCACTAACCGGTAAATAGCCGGTACTGTCAAGTGCCAAAACAGTACCGTCAAGGGCTTTTACAGTAAAATAAAGATTGGCAAGAACAGGGTTACCGCCGCAGCTAAAATTTTGCAGTGCACCGGCTATCCACGCCGAGAAAACATAATTTGTATTGTCGCAAAGATTATTGGCAGTATCCGTAAAAACGATACCTGCTGTACTTTCAGCATTTACCAGCATATAATTGCCATTCAGATTGCGGGTATGGTCGCCTATCATTGGCAGCCAGGAATGGTCGTTAAGATTGCCGCCACAGCCAAAAAGAAAACTGCCGATAAGGTACTCGCCTCTATTGGGGCACCCGCCAGCAATATCGTAAGTGGTGATGCCGGGTGGCATTACAAACCCACTTGCACCAAAGTCCATGTCGATGATCGGATCCCCCAAATTTCCATTGCATAGCTGCCCTTTCGATGAAATGGAAAAACAAAAAAATAAACATGCCAACAGAAAGGAAAATTTCATTGTATTAATCTTCTTGAAAACCGTTGTATTAAAAAGTAAAAATCTTTATGTTTATAAAAACTTCAAAAAAAAATTGCATAATACCAGCATCTGTTTTTATGGCATCAACTGTTGCGTCGCAATCCTTTCATCTGTATATCAACAGGCATCGTCAGCATCATGTGCAGCAAACCAAATATATTCAAACATCCTGCTAATCTTCGCGTTGCCCGATGCATATTCTGCAGATGAACGGATTGCGACGCAACGAAGACCCATCAGGGCTTTAAAGCTGGTATCATACCTTGTATTACTTTCTATTTACCAGCATCAAAAAAATTAATGAGCTATTGAAAACAGCATTACTGCATACTTAGTTTTTCCAAAAGGTTATTGCCCACCATTGTGCCATGTACAAGCCCTGTATCGAGGCTTGGCCTGAAATGAATGCCGCCATACAAGCGGCTTACAGATGCTTCGGCGGCAGCCTCTTTAAAAGATTTAAAATCCCTCGTCATGCCGATATAGGCAGAATCGCTGTTATCATGAAAAGCAAAATGCCCGCCAAATAAATTGGTAAGTACCGTAGATGCAGACCCTGAGATAGTGGCATGCCCCGCAGTGTATTCTGGAAATGGGGGCGTTTGAAGATAGGGAGTCCAGGCCCTGTCGAACCAGCTGTTTACCAGCGTAACGGGGCGCACATATTCATACGTAAACTTAGCATCCCAGGAACTGATAAAACCATCGAGCAATGCAATGGAAGTAAGGCAATATGCCTCTGCGGTTTTTACCGCATCGGCATTTGATGTGCGGCATGCAATAGCTGTAATACCCATCCAGTGGCCGCCGGGTGTAATTTTTTTATCGGCAAAAGCAAGATGGCCTGCGTGCTGCATCACAAAGGGGTTATCATCCCAGTAACTGGCAATTGTTTTTTCTGAATCAGAGAGATTGATATTAACGATATAAACTTCTTTTACCATTTTGTAGAAATTGCTGGTAGAATCTTTACTGAACGGAATGGGCGGCGCAGGGCGAAACTGCGAAGAGGTATCCATAGCGAATGGTTTTATTAAACGCCAGTATGCTTCTGTGCCATCAAAATAATCTGGTGGTGTGGGCTGCCATTTTCCATCTGCATCACTGCCCAGGTATTTGGGCATGCCGCGTGTTTCTTTGTACATGTCTTTTTTTGCACGCAGTAAAATGGTTTTACCTATTGTATCGCCAAATGCAATGGAACGCTGATATACATCCTGTGGAAGTTGGTCTTTAAAAACATTTTCAACTGAATCTTCATAGTGGTGCAGAACCGTATCAGAAAAAATACGCACGTTAAATGCAACTGTACAAAATGCTTTTGTTGCGGCAAGTGTATAATTATACTGCTTGTCTTTCTCCGGTTGCGGCATGGCTGTAAAGCCATTCAATTTTTCTGCAATAGAAGCTGTGCCTGGTTTTGAATAACGTATTGCTTCAAAAGAAGCAAGTGATGTATATGCATAAATGCGTGCAGCCACCGGTGGCGAAAACACATCGTATATAATGATCTGCGTTAACTGGTCCTCGTTTTTATGAAGCACTTCTGCATCGTTTATGACTGTCGTTTTCTTTGGCCCGCAGCTAAGTAATAATGTGCTGCATATAAATACCTGCAAGGCTGTTACAATATGTTTCATATACAATTTGATGTATGGTTTATCCATGTCCTTTGTGAAAAATAAATCAATAACTAAACATACGTTATACGTTTAATTATTTACCCATATTTTTTAAAAATATAAAAGCCGGGCCGTTTTGAAAATCCACCTTTGACTTAACCATTAAAGGCGCTGTAAAATTGCCCAGTACCAGATCAATTTTTCCATCGCCGTCGAAATCGCCGGCATCCATGGTAAGCCACCTGCCTGATTTTGTTTCAGGCAAAGTAAACGGCTTAAAATTAAAGTTGCCTTTATTTTCGAGGTAAACAAAACCTTCTTCGGGCCGGTTAGTATAATCAGCAAAATTGGAAATAGCTGCAATATCAAGATCGCCATCGTTATCGTAATCCCGTGCCATTGCTTTAAAACAACCGTTGATATGAAAGAAATATTTCTGTGTAAATTTATTCGTACCGTCGTTCAAAAAAATATATACGCCGTGATAGGGCTTTAAAACCGCTGAATAATCTGCATTATCACCGCAGGTGTACACAATATCCTGATAGCCATCTTTATTAAAGTCGGCGAGTTCAAAATAGGAAGAACCATAAACCGGCGGAAAACGCAATAACCGCGTTTCTTCAAACTTACCATTTCCTTTATTGGTGTACAGATAAATGCTTTCATCTCCCTGTGCGAATAAAACATATATATCAGGCAGACCGTCTTTATTGTAATCCTGTATATAAGCTTTAATGGCACCGGGCACATACCGGAGTACATGACGTTCAAATTTTTTGTTGCCCAGGTTTTCCATCCAGGAAAGAGCGCCTGTTAAGTTACCGTATTCACAAACCAGGTAATCTTCTTTGCCATCTTTATTAAAATCTGCAGCAGTCATCTGCACCGGTCTTTCAAGACTGTCGAACATGGGAACAGAATCTAACTGCATTTGGTGATTGGCATTGATAAATAAATTATTTGCTCCGCCATATCTTCCGTTGTTTGGGGTAATAACACCAATATTACATGCCACAGATGCACCGGTTTTAAAATCAATATCTACAATGGAGCCTTTGCTACGAATTGAATCTACAGGTTGCAACCGGGTATTAAACCGAACAATATTTTTACTGGTAACATTATACATTACCAAAGAACGTGCTGACACTACAGTATCAAATGCCACAAAACAAATCCGCGGAATTGGATATTTTACTGATGGCATTTCAGCCTTAAAAAGCGGAAGACCTTCTGCAATGGCAACATCATCTTTACCTGCCAGTAAAGTATCGGGTGCAAGTGCCGTATAATAATCTATAATATTCTGCCATTGCTCAAAAGTTAGTACCGGCTTCGATGGATAAAAACTCTTGCTTACATTTTTATCATACCGCGCCGACGGGTACGCATTATACCCGTAAAAAAAAATGCCCAGCCTTGGCCCCATATTTGGCAGCACACCTTTCGCCCAACTCTTTGCATCGAGCATAGAAGGATCGGGAAGCATGTGGCAGGACTGGCAATAAACTGCAGCAAGGGCTTTGCCATTGTCAATACTTCCGTCGGATACCCTTTGGTGTGTACTATTTTTTTGATACTGTTCGCAGGAAACAAAACAGCTGATGCAAAAAGTAATGCACCCAAAAAACAACACAAACTTTTTAGAATATTTAAACCAGTAGATCATTTATAAAATTTTGAGCCCACCTATATTACTACTATGAAGCTTTACTTGCATCGCACTCTTGTACGTTCGTTAATCCTGTTCAGTACAAAAACACAGGCAGCAATTATGTGCGGGCAATTGCTTAAGATTATTTTTTTTCAGCAGTATCTTTTACCACTTCACCATAAAATACAAGTGTGTGCGAAGACCTGTTCCTGGTGTTTGATTTTACAAAAATTGTTTTGCGCACCGTTCCTGTTTGCCCGTTCCATCTGTATGCTGCCTTTATTACACTTTCTTTACCCGGAAATAAAGGCTCTTTCGAATAATTGGCAATAGTGCATCCACAGGTTGCACCAACTGAAATAATAAATAATGGTTTATCACCAACATTTTTAAACCTAAAATTAATTGGTATGGCGGCAGTGTCTGCAACGTTGATTGTACCAATATTTATTACAGAATCTTCCCACAAAATTTGCGTATAATTTGCTGTATCCATTTGTGCAATTGTTACCGGCTCGATACCTAAATTATTTTCATAAGGGTTTTTATTGTTGCTGCAGGAAAGGAAAATAATAGTGCAAATGATAAAGCTGGTTATTAAGTATTTCATGTACTTATAAAATTATGCCTGTTGCGAACTTTGCAGGGCTGTTGAAAGCTGATAATTGTTCCTGCAGTACAAGTGTGCGACGCAACAAAAGCTTCATTACTGTTATGTTGTACGGCCCATAAAAATGATGATTCAACATTTATAAAGTGATTTTTCTTTGCTGCCCTTTTGAATCGAAAATAGTTACTGAAGCTACATTGCTGCCTGCATTAATAAACCTTGCAGATTGCGACAGGAACGAGTTACCGTAATAACATTCC
>JANXWM010000189.1 GCA_025351145.1 Chitinophagaceae bacterium | reverse complement strand
CTAAGCCATACATTAAAATATTACCCGCCACACTAATTTCGCCACGCCTGATGATGACTGCGGTTTTAAAAAATCTAATTTGGTCAACTGTTCGTAACCGCGATTATACACTACATATAAATCTGTTCCAATCTTTGGTATCCAATGCAGCCGGAAATTAAATAACAGCACATCATTCAGTGAGTTCCATTGCCCAAAAAGCGATACATCAAATTTGGTGGTAAAGGCATAATTTATATGTTCTGTCAATTCATTTGAACGTACATGAGCATCTGGCAGTGTAATGTAGTTGTAAGAATAATCTGTATTCAGATTAAAATGTTTGGAAAGATTAATACCAATTGAACCAGTAAAGGTTTTGATATTCCCGGTATAAAATTTCCCCTAATTGTACACGAGTTGTGTCCATATTTTGCGCGACTGGTATGTTCCTGTTTTTAATTCTGTATTGTTCATGTAATATTTTCCAATAGGAATAATGGCACTGTCAGTAAGATCAAATTCATTACCCAAACGGTCATACGATTGCAGTAAATTTAATTGAAAAAAATCACCGGTTTTTAATATAAAACCAACCGGTCTTACCTGGTTTGTCCATGACTCTAACTGTTTAGTGCTTTGCGTTGTGAAGTATGCCAAATCCCATGGCGAAAAATCAAATTGCTTAATACCATATTTGGTAAACCACCGCGGTGCCAAATAAAGATGCCAGTTAAAAGCTTTATAATTTCCTCTGTTCAAAAAACCTAATTCCGGATTGAAGTTTTGCTGTAAACTGCTTATTGCTATGAAGTGATCAATCAGGTCATTGGGATAGTCGCAATATATACGGTAGGCAAGAGAATTATTTTTTGTTTTGTAATCATCAATGCCCTGCGCAATTAATCCTGCAACGACAAGGTTTTTATTTTTTAAAAAAGTAGCAGTAGTATAATTAGCATCAACACCTATAACCTGGTTAGAACTGGTACCATTAATTTTTGAAGTAAGGATGCCACCGATATAAGATTGTTTCCCCATATCGTACCTGTAACGAAACACTGTGTTATTGGTTGCAGGTATTGAATCAGCCTTTCCTGTTTCTAATGAGAGGAACCCAATATTGCTTTTTCCAACTTTGCCAAATAATCTTGCACCACCGGTAATATTTACAGGCTGCAAATCCTGGATACCTATGCGCCTTGAATAAAAAAGCTGGTTATCATTGCCAAGATACATGTTAAAATTATCAGAGCCTTCTAAAAAGAATTCTCTTTTCTCAGGATAATACAAATTGAATCTTGTAAGGTTTACCTGTACCTGGTCAGCTTCCACCTGTGCAAAATCTGTATTTGCAGTTAAGTTCAATTTCAATGTGGGGGTAATGTGTATGTTTAAATCTGCACCAAGTTTGCCTAGATAATTTGTTGCTGTTGTATTACTTTTTTCAAATCCGCCCAATCCGTAAGGTTTAAATTCAAAATGTTTGGCATAGCCAATATTATTTATACCAGCCAATGTTCCTGCATTACTTAATTTTTCAAAACTATAATCACGGCTCCAGCCTTGCCAGCGATCCTCTTCATTTTTGTAGCTGATCCTTCTCCCGAAATTAATGGCCCATATTTTTGCACTATCCTTTTTAAATTGCAATGTATTGAACGGGATTTGTATTTCTGCAAACCATCCTTTATCATTACGAATTGTTTTTGCATCCCAAACACCATTCCAGCTTATATTATCATCGTCACCGCTTACCTGCAGATCGGCCCTTGCCGCATTGGGATTGATGATAAAGAGATAACTATTTCTTTTATCATTAAATGGTGAGATTAATACGCCGAAAACATCATCGCTTTCATAATCAAAATCACGTTGCATAAATTTTGCAACAATTTTTTCCGGCTTATGCTGGTAACACCAAACGCCGATATATAAATTATCATCATCATACAGGATGGCTGTTTCTGTTTTTTCAGAAGCGGGTTCACCAAAATTTAATTCACGTTGTGTAAAATTGCTGATGTGTTGAGCCTGTTGCCATGCAATATCATCAGGACTGCCGTCAAATTTTATGGCAGATAAAATATTATATGCAGCAAGGGTGTCTGGCTTGCTGTGCTGTGCAAAGGCATATATGATATTTGTAAGCAGCAATAGCACAAACAAAAATGGTTTTAATAAAAAAGTATGTTTAAATAATACCGACAATATTTTGTTGTTTATATTTTTTGAGCCCGGCAATATTAATACTATGAAGCTTTACTTGCGTCGCACTCTTGTACCACACATCTCTACTCAGCTTTAAGCGAAGATATATTGGTTAATTAAAAGTATAAACCCATAATGCCGCACCGTTACCAGCATGTGCGGGCACTGCAAGCAGCAATTTTTTTTCTGCCGCCAATAAAAGTGAAGTCCGGGCACCACTGCTTGTTTCAATATGATTAACGGCAATACTTCCACCTTTGCTTTCAATTTTAAATACATCAATAAAACCTTTGCCTGCAGACAAAAAAACAAGGCTGTCAGCAGCATTGTAAAACACATCATCCGTATCTCCTGAATAATTTACAGAACCAATATCTTTTCCTGTTTGCGTATTTATTATACGCAATGTTGCCGGGCTTCGGCAACCAACAAAGAGTCGGCTATTTTCTTCATCCAATGCCATCGGAAAATTTGATGAAGCGACTGTATTTTTCCATTTTGCTACTACCGTATTCGTTACAAGGTCTGCAACTTCAATTTCATTTTCATCAGGAACATTTATATAAACGCGGTTTTGTTTTTTATCGAGTTGAAAAGATTCCGGGTGACCATCCAGTTTAACAGATGCTTTTTGTGTCATTGTGTTTGCATCAATAACCGCAATTGCCCCATTGCCATAACCAACATACAGCAAACCGGATGATGTATCGTAGCGGATGTTATCCGCATCGTCTTCCAGGTTAACCGAACTTATAGCAGCATAAGTTTTTGCATCAAAAAATATGCAGCTTCCATCCCCGCCATTTGCAACTACAAGCCTTTGCAGAGAAGGTATATAAACAATGCCCTGTGGTTCATGCAAGCCGGTAATTGTATGTACAACTTTTTTTGCATTAAGATCAACAATTTCAACCGTATTATTACTAAGTGCAGCAATAAAAGCAAGATGATTAACCGCATCGTATGCAATATGATCTATTCTTCCCTTTACATTGGGCAAAGGAATTTGTGCCCGGATAGTCAGGATGTCCTTTTCCATATCCTCTTTTCTTGCATTAGAAACACAATTAAAACTTAGACCACTGCAGAGCAGTATAATCAGCAATGAATGGTGAATATTTTTTTTGTTCATAAAATGCTTATCAGGCAGGGTTCCAGTTATGTTTTTCTGTTTGAACATATTTAGCCCAGGCATACAAAGCATCATAGATTTTCATGCCAATTTCCAGCATCTCCTGATCATCTTTGTAATTATAACTCAAGCCCGCAGAAATTGCCCAAAGCCCTGCAGCCTGAGGTGCAAGCTGAAAACTGTCTGTATCTGCGCCACGTACAATTTTGGCTATTTGAAGTAAGGCTTCATCAGTAAGGTTATGTTTTTTAATGATATAATCAAAAGTACAACAGTTACCTTCATGCGTGTATTCTGCACCAACAATATCGTAAGGAATGGCATTCAGCTCTTTTGCTTTTTCAAAAACCTGTTCTTTGGGAACGTAGATGAACTCAGCATTTTTATCTACAAAATTTTTGATAAGCCAGGGGCAGGCAATGCGGTCGATCTTTGGGCGTTCACGTGTAATCCAGCGCATAATTAAAATATTAAACAGCAAACTTATTCCTAAAGCAAATGAATAAATAGAACGTAATTAACCTTTTGTATGCTGATTACTTTTTTTATACGCAGAAGGGTTTTTGCCAGTATGCTTTTTAAAGATGCGGGTAAAATGACTTTGGTCGCTAAAGCCTGTGAGATAAGCAATTTCAGTGAGTGAATAATCTGATGACTGCATAAGCTGTATTGCTTTTTCTATGCGCAGTTTGCGGATGTATTCACCAAAAGAAAGGTCTTCAAAATATTTGGAGAATTCCCTTGATAAATAAGATGGGTGCACATTAAGGCCTTTTGAAATTTCTTTTAAACTCAGGCTCAGGTTCGTGTCAATCTGATCCTGAATGATTTCTTTCATTTCCTGTGCCCATGCAGGCGTTTTCTTTTTTGAGCCACGCTGCTTTTTAATGAATTTATTAAATACATCGAGCAGCAAATTTTCGAATGGCTGTTGTGTATGTTTTTCTTGTTGTAAATATTTTGCCCAGCTATAAAGTGCATCGTAAATCATCATGCCGCTTTGCAGCAGGTCGTGGTCATTTTTAAAATTGTATGCAAGCCCTGCAGATATTGCCCATAAGCCAGATGACTGATCGGCCATATCATGGCGGTCGGTATCGGCACCTCTCACTATGGGTGCCATTGCAAGCACCGCTGCATCTTTTATATTGTATTTTTTTATAAAATAATCAAACGTGCATTGATCATCATAGTGGGTGAATTCAGTATCGGGCACATCGAAAGGTGTAGCGTTTAATTCTTTTGCTTTTGTTTTAACCTGGTCAAACGGAACATAAATAAACTCAGCTTCTTTATCAATAAAATTTTTGATGAGCCAGGGGCAGGCAATGCGGTCGATCTTTGGGCGTTCGCGTGTAATCCATTTCATTGATGCAGGCTGTTTATAAGCAGTGGGGTATAAAGTTAAATGTATTTCATTGCTCAAAAATATTCCGGACGTACAAGAGTGCGACGCAAGAGGCGATGCCATGAAATTCATTTGCCCGGCCAATAAAAATAATTATTGATGCTGTATTTATTCTTTACAAACTTCTACTGTAAACCTTAA
>JANXWM010000173.1 GCA_025351145.1 Chitinophagaceae bacterium | reverse complement strand
ATTGAATATAAATCAGCAGTGCGAAGATTAAAAATGAAGCATAAACTTTCATCTCTCCTAACTCTTATTAAATAAGTTATTTGTTAATTTTTTACAAATCCCCTTTTTAATGCAACATTCTACGAATTCAATCGTACATTTATACGAACAAATTCGTAATTAGCATTAATAACAACAAAATCAAAACAATGAAAAATGTATTTAAAAGTCCGCAAATCCTTATGGTTGCTGGGTTTCTTATTATTGCTGTTACTGCTGTTGCCTGGCAAAACAATGATAATAAAAACAAAAAAGATACAGCATCAGGCAGCTACACACAGGGAGATACTACCAGGCCCGGCAAGCGTAGTAATGATAAAGATGAACTTAGAATGAAGGATTTAGACCAAGCCATGAAGGAACTCGATATTCAGTTAAAGGAACTTGATGTACAGCTTAATGGCCTGGATCTGCAGTTATCAAAAGAATTAAAAAAAGCATTTGCCGAAATTGATTTTGATGAAATAAATAAAGAAATACAAAAAGAATTAAAAAATGTAGATGCAGAACAGATAAGCAAAGACGTGGAAAGAGAGCTGAAGAAAATTGATGTTGAAAAAATAAAAACAGATGTTGCCAATTCGCTGAAAGAAGCAAGTGAAGAAATGAAAAATGTAGATAAAGTGCAACTGGAGAAAGACATGAAAGAACTGAAATTAAAACTGAACAGCCCGGAGTTTAAGAAGGGAATAGAAGATGCAATGGAAAAAGCAAAAATTGGTATAGAAAAAGCGAAAAAAGAATTGCTTCAGTTAAAAGAATTTACTGATGGGCTGCAGAAAGACGGTTTAATTGATAAAAAGAAAGGCTATTCCATTGAATGGAAAAATGGCGGTGAATTATTTATCAATGGCAATAAACAGCCAAAAGAAGTATCTGATAAATACAGGAAATACTATAAGAAAGATGGCTATAAAATAAACATGAATAATGATGAGGAGGAAGAAGGTGAGTCAATGTAATCTTTGCTAACTGTTTTGTTGATGCACCTAAAGCCTTGTGCTGCTTCATGTTCCGAACGTACAAGTGTGCGACGCAAGAGACGGGGCTATGAAATACTTTTGCCCGGCTAATAAAAATCAATTATCAATATATACATGCTGGTTTTTTAAAATACCCTTGCGTTTGCGGGGTATTTTTTAGAATTTTACTGAAGGGCACTTAACTGCTTTGCCGCCTGAAGTAAAAACACCTGTTTTAAGAATGGAGAGTTCGTAAGCACCACGCGTTTGATTATAAGTGCCGAGTGAAGAACTGGTACCATCGTAACTTATGGTAAAAGAAACATCGCTTAGCTGGTAACCGGCCATGGGTATAAAGGCATCTTTGGCCCTTACATACAAGCCACCAATGAGCTGGGAATTTCCATCACCGCTTAAGTTGTAATGAGCATTAAGGCCTGCAACGGTTTCGTAAGCTGTTCCCATTTTGCTTACGTAAATATTAGGGTTTAAAATCCATTGATCATTGAGTTTAAAACTTCCGTTTACAAACAATGTAAAACGTGGATCTATCCGCGTTTCGGTGAGTGAACTGGCAAAGAAAGATTCTGATGGCCTGTTAATATGCATCGCACTAAAACCCACATTGATGTAAGCATTTTCAGTAGGAAATAAGGCATAATTTAAACCAGCCTGAAGATCAAGATAAGTAACAGAATTGTAAGCAAAAGATTCGCCGCTGGGTGCAGTTATATCGAAAAACTTTCCATTCCACTGGTTATCGAAAGTTAGTTTGTTAAGATCAATCCTTTTATTAATAAAGCCAATATTAAACCCGCCGCTCAAAAGGCTGTTTTGACCGAGTAACTGGTGATAAGCAATAGATGCGAAGCCTCTTGTGGCAGTGAGTCCGCCGCTGCCAGCAACATCGCGTAACAAAGCGCCGCCCACACCAACCCAACCGGTAGCAAACCTGTCGTTAAACAACTGAACATCGCCCCAGGCGCTAAAAGTTTTGTAGGGGTTAGGTGTAACGCTTGCCCACTGGTTACGGTAATTAATGCCTACACGATAATCATCATCAGGCGAAAAGCCAGTGTTTGCCGGGTTTACCAGCAAAGGGGCATTGAAGTATTGCGAAAAATGCAGGTCCTGTGCATGTCCGTTTGCTGCAACAAAAATGCATGCTGCATAAAGAAATAAGATTTTAATATGGCTGATCATCTTCCTCATAAAACTACATCTATCTCAGTAAAGTAATATCACCATTTTTCCGGAATTTGGTTCCATCAGAAAAAGTTACATCAAGTACATAAACATAAACTTCCTGTGGCTGAAGCGCCCCATTGTATTTTCCATCCCAGCCCTGGTTGGGGTTGCCTGTTTGAAATATCAGAGCACCCCACCTGTTGTAAATGCGCCATTCCATTTTTTGTATACCAAAACCTTTAACGGTTACCTTGTCATTTACACCATCACCATTGGGGGTAAATGCATTGGGCACATCAATCAAGGGAATAATGATTGCCTGCACCTGTTGACAAACGGTATCGGTACATCCGAAATCATTAAACGCTACAAGGCAGGCATTATACAGGCCGCTGGCATTATAGATATGGGAAATAATGGTATCTCTCTTTGTAGTAATCAGTGTATCCCCATCACCAAAAGTCCATTTATATAGTGTTGCACCAAATGAGAAATTAGAAAATAAAGTTGCTGTATTTTCCTGGGCGGGTTGTGGTCCAAAAGTAAAGCCCGCTGTGGGTTTAGCGCTAACAATAATAGTTTGCTGTGTGCTGTCTATTTTATTGCAGGTGGATGTATCTATAACTGTAAGCCTGATGGTATATGTTCCGGTTATTGTGTACACATGCGAAGGGCTTTGATCAGTTGAGGTATTCTTGTCACCAAAATCCCAGAAAAATTGCTGACCGGCTAAAGAGGTATTATTAAATATCGCTGTATAAGGCACACATCCAAAAGCAGGTGTTTCAAACTGGGCTTTTACATTGGGTGCAATACGAAGTTGCGCCACCGCCGAATCGGGAGAATTACAATAAGATGTATCAATCAATCTCAACACAACATTGTAAGTACCCGGCGCAGGATAACTGTGAAAAACGGAGGGCGCATTACTTATAACAGTTGTATTATCGCCAAAGTCCCATTGAAAACTCTGGCTGTTAAATGGTTTATTGACCGGAGCATTTGATGTGTTGTTGAACTGGTAGTTGAGTGCTTCGCATGGAGGAAGTTTCACCGAATTAAAACTGATATATGCCTTATCGTCCCGCACCCTTATATTGGTAAAAGAAGTATCAGAAATATTACAGGTAAGCGAATCAATAGATATCAATCTAACATTGAAATTACCAAGCGTATTGTAGGTATGTTGTGTAGAGGGTATTGTGGTTTTAATCTGTGGGCTCCCATCTCCAAAATCCCATAAGAATTGCTTGCCCGATGCGACGGTATC
>JANXWM010000270.1 GCA_025351145.1 Chitinophagaceae bacterium | reverse complement strand
AGAGAAGCGACCCCATAAAAGGCCGCTTCTCTTATCAGGCTGGTATAAAACCGCCTTCTGTCAAAAATAAAAAAATAATTCAACTCTATCAGATTATTAACACAGAATCTTGTACGTTCAGTACTTTAATGATCTTTAGGTTCATTGCTTTGCAGGCTGTTGAAAGCTCAAACTTATTCTTAAATACAATCATTCATGAACGATCGGTACACAGAGGCACATGAAGGTGATGCCACTGAATACACAGAAACACAGAGAAAATTTTCAGTGTTTCTGTGCCCTCTGTGGCAAGCTCCACAGAATTACCTTCAGAGGAAGTGTGCGAAGCAACAGGCGATGCTATAAAAATCTATAGTTCGGCTCCGCTCACTACAAAAATTTCCTGTTGCAAAATTTGGGTTCAGGCACACAGAAATGTTATTCCTGCACAGACATTTTATTATACTTGTTCCGGTATTCAATAGGGGTGAGGCCAGTAATTTTTTTGAAGATGGTACGAAATGCCTTTGTATCAGTATAACCAACATCATACATCACTTCATTAATGTTTTTCCGGCTTATTTCAAAACTGCGTTTGGCAAATTCTATTTTCACTCTGTTGATGTATTCCAGCACAGAATTATTGGTGGCAACTTTAAACCTTCTTTCAAAACTTCTTCTGCCCAGCGACACCAAATTTGCCAATTCATCTATGGTGATTTTTTCCTGGATATGATGATCAATAAATTCCTGTGCCTGTTTTACAGCTTCATCCGCATGATTTTTTTGACCTTTAAACATAGCAAACGCTGCCTGACTTTCTCTATCAATATCTATAGCAAAATATTTTGAAGCCAGTATCGCTGTTTGTCTGTCAGTATACTTCTCTACCAGGTAAAGTAATAGGTTCCAATACGACATTGCACCCCCACTTGAATAAAGGCGATTGTCTTCGGTAACAATGCTGCCATCTATTAATTCAACATCTGGAAACAACTCACGAAATTCATTTTGAAATCCCCAGTGTGTTGAGCATTTTTTACCATTCAATAAGCCGGTAGAAGCTAACAGAAAAGCCCCAACACAAAGGGACGCTACTTCCGCGCCTTTTTTATATTGTTCACTTATCCAGGGCAAGGCTTTTTTATTAGATTCAATAGCTGTTTTCATATCGCCAAATAAAGCAGGGATTATTATTAAATCAGTCTGCTCTACATCTTTTAAAAGTTTTGAAGTATTTACAGAAAACGAGCCGCCATTAATTTTTACTTCTTTTTTTAACCCAACCAACTGCACATTGAACAATGGTTTTTTACCAGCCATTGCCATAAACTGATTTACTGCAGAAAACAAATATTGAGGGTCTGCAATGGCCTGCATTACGGAGTTTTCAGGAATAAGAATACTTACATTCATTCTGGCTATATTATGTTGTTGGTGCAAAGTAAAAACGATTTTGTCGTAAAACACCCTTTTGTTGTCATTTTTAAACATTGTGTATTTTGAAAAGCCATCACATCTTTGCATTAGCAAATAACAATTAAAAAAAATAATAAAATGAGCGATTCGAAAATTACGGTTCAGGCAACCATTAATGCAGACGCAAAAAAAGTATGGGATTATTACAATAATCCAGCGCACATTATTCACTGGAACTTTGCTGACCCAAGCTGGCATTGCCCACGTGCTGAAAACGATATGCGGCCAGGTGGCACTTATAAAGCAAGAATGGAAGCTAAAGATGACAGTTTTGGATTTGACTTTGAGGCCGTTTATACTGAAATTGAAGAAGGCAAACAATTTACCTACGGATTCGGTGGAAGAACTGTAACAGTTCAATTCAACAATTCAGGAAGCCAAACAGAAGTAGTAGTGACTTTTGATGCTGAAGATGAAAACCCTGTTGACATGCAAAAAGCTGGGTGGCAGGCTATTTTAAATAACTTTAAAAATTACACAGAAAACAATTAAACCCGGATGTTGCAGGTGGTTGTATTGGCTGTTAAAAGTTCAGTTATATTCAACAGTACAATTATTCATGAACGATCGGTATACAGAGGCACATGAAGGTGATGCCACTGAATACACAGAAACACAGAGAAAATTTTCAGTGTTTCTGTGCCCTCTGTGGCAAGCTCCACAGAATTACCTTCAGAGGAAGTGTGCGACGCAAGGAACGATGCCATAAAAATCTACTGTTTGGTTCAAAAAACTTCTATTGCTAAATTGGGATTATACAATATTTTAAAACAAAATAAAAACAAACAACATGAGCAAAGTAGCGATTTATCTAAATTTTCAGGGCAACACAGAAGATGCCTTTAATTATTACAAATCTGCTTTCGGTACAGAATTTTCAACACCCATGATGCGTATTAAAGGTATGCCACCACGCCCTGGTGCTCCTGCGCTTTCAGAAGCCGACCTGAACAGTGTGATGCATGTAGCATTACCAATAACTGGTGGCACTGAATTAATGGGTACCGATATGCTGGAATCTATGGGTCATAAATTAATTGTTGGCAACAACACTACCATCAGCCTTCAGTTAGATAGCAAAGACGAGGCTGACAAATTATACAATGCCCTCTCTGAAGGTGGAACTGATAAAGCAGCAATGAGAGATGAATTTTGGGGTTACTGGGGTTGTTGCCTGGATAAATTTGGCGTAAGGTGGATGTTTAATGTAATGAATGCAAACCAGCAAAACGGCTAAGGTTATTTATGACGATATATTCCTATCTCACATTCAATGGCAACTGCCGGGAAGCGATGACGTTTTACAAAGAATGTTTAGGCGGCGAGCTTACCATTCAAAGTGTGGGCGAATCACCATTATCTGAAAAAATGCCTGAGCAAATGAAGGATTGCATTCTGCATGCCACGCTTTCAAAAAATGCTATGGTGCTGATGGCTAGTGATATGGTGGGCGAAAAAGGTTTGATAAAAGGCAACAATATCTCTGTTTCTCTAAATTGCAAAACTGAAGAAGAAGTAAAATCCTGCTATGCAAAACTCTCCGCAGGCGGCGTGGCAAACCATCCATTGGAAGATAGTTTTTGGGGAGCATTGTTTGGCGACCTCACAGATAAATTCGGCAATCACTGGATACTTAACTACAATAAAAAACAAACTATTTAAAATTGGAGTAAGATGAAAAGCGATAAAATTATTTTTTGGACAACGACCATTATTATTTTTATAATGGAAGGCTTAATTCCTGCAGTTACATCACAATCTGAATTAGCAAAACAAGGTATCAGCCATTTAGGCTATCCCGCATACTTTGGAACCGCTTTGGTATTTTTTAAAGTACCCGGAGTTTTAGCATTGGTTATTCCCCGGGTACCAAAACCCATTAAGGAGTTTGCTTATGCA
>JANXWM010000152.1 GCA_025351145.1 Chitinophagaceae bacterium | reverse complement strand
AAATTGATAACCCTTTAACCCAAATTTTGCCATAGAGATTTTTTTTTTGACCCAACAGCGGTTCTTTCAGCACCGTCCCTTGCGTCGCACACTTGTACTGCAGTATTTTATTTGAACTTTCAACAGCCAATACACCCAACTGCAAAATCCGGGTTTATCTGCACAGTCATAATCTAACCGTACAAGAGTGCGACGCAACGATGTTTAATAGCATTACTGTATTCTGGCTAAAAGTAGTTTGTTTGAATATAAAATACTATTGAAAAGAATTGCTTAGTTTGCTTTTACATTTAATTCCCGCACCATGACTTGCCAAAAATCTATTCTTACCGTAGCGTTGTTTTTCCTTTTACTAAATACGCATATCAGCGCACAAAAAAATAATGCTTTGTCTTTAAGCGTTCCAGAAAAACAAGGCGTTTCTTCCGAAGGCATCAGCAATTTTTTAGACGCTGCAGCAAAGAGCAAAACAGAGTTTCACAGCTTCATGATGCTGCGCCATGGCAAAGTGGTTGCGCAGGGCTGGTGGAACCCATACAGTGCAGATCTTAAACATACCATGTACTCCTGCAGCAAGAGCTTTACTGCTACTGCAATAGGTTTTGCAGTAAACGAAAAACTGCTTACGGTAAATGATAAAGTGGTTTCGTTTTTTCCAAAGGAACTGCCTGATACCATCAGCAGTTTTTTATCGGAACTCACTGTGAAAGATGTACTGAGCATGAGCGACGGAATGGAACCTGACCCCACTTTTACCGTGGCCAGCAGAGACAGTAACTGGATTAAATCTTTTTTAGCAATACCCATTCTGCATGAGCCCGGCTCAACATTTTTGTACAATTCACTGGGCACTTATATACTCTCCGCCATTGTGCAAAAAGTAACCGGACAAAAAGTAGTTGATTATTTAAAGCCAAGATTATTCGAGCCTTTGGGCATTACTGGTATGGATTGGGAAGTAGACCCCAAAGGCATTAATACAGGTGGTTGGGGGTTGAGAATAAAAACAGAAGACATGGCAAAATTTGGCCAGTTGTTTTTGCAAAAAGGAAAGTGGAACGGCAAACAAATTTTACCCTCAGCATGGGTGGAAGAAGCATCAACATTAAAGATTATACAGCATCCCGGTTATTCGCAGGCAAAGCGTGATTCAAGCGATTGGGAGCAGGGTTATTGCTACCAGATATGGCGCTGCCGCCACAATGCCTACAGGGGCGATGGCGCATTTGGACAGTTTATCATCGTGATGCCGGATGAAGATGCAGTGATTGCCATTACCGCAGAAACGCCCGATATGCAGGAAGAAATAAACCTTGTTTGGCAATACCTTTTACCAGCCATGCACGATGGCAAATTACCTGTCAATAAAACTGTTTGTCAGCCTTAAAACAAAAGCTTGCGGCACTTGCACTTCCTGTGCCGGTTAAAAATAATTCAGCACTTGAAACGCAGTTGAGCAATAAAACTTTTTTAATGGAACACAACGAAAGAGGCATTCAAAACATGTCTTTCAATTTTAAAAATAACGGCTGCAGCCTGATACTGCAAACGGATACCATGACTTACCAGCTTGCCTTTGGTGCGGGCAACTGGCAAACAGCAGAAACAACCAAACGCGGACCTTCTTTGGTGGGTGCCGCAAAAGCAAGTTTCGTGGGTCTTCCGCCGCTTAAAATTGATGGCGCTTATAGCTGGACCGATGAACACACATTAGAGCTTACATTGCGCTACATCGAAAGCCCGCACACAGAAAAATTCATTTGCCATTTTGATGAAAAAAATATTGCTGCAGATATTACCAGCAGTTTCGATTACGGCACTAAAAAAACAACATTAAAAGGCAGCGTGAAAGAATAAAAATTTTTGTGAACCGGGCTGAAGAATAACTATTGAACTTTTGTTGCGTCGCACTCTTGTACTGCATCGCATTATTGTACAGGGCAACCTGCTTTATCTGCCATTCCATCAAAAAGCTTTTTTATAATAGAAAGGTTCAACGCCCTTTACATCAGTTGCGCAAATAAAACTATTACCGCTTAAAGGATATTGCGCAAGCTGCTTATCAGTTAACATGCTTCTTGCCGAAGTTATAAATAGCTGGTCAAGATTTTCGCCACCAAATGTGCAGGATGTAATATTGGGCACCGGCAATTCAATTGTTGCCAGTAATGCACCCGTGAAAGGGTTAAAACGTTTTACAGCAAAGCCGCCCCATAATGCAACCCACAACATACCTTCTGCATCAATACACATACCATCAGGATGGCCTTCTTCAGCGGGAATATGAATCACTGTCTGCTCAAAAGTGACATCGCCTTTTTCAGCATCAAAAATAAATGCATCAATTCTTTGCTTAGGTGTATCAATAAAATAAAAGCGGGAATTATCTGCCGTCCACGCCATACCATTCGATATGGTTAAACCATCAAGTTTTTTCGATAATATATTTCCTTCCAGCATATACAGGTTTCCAACGGGGGTCGCTCAGGTTCATGTGAAGCGTACCAACCCATAAGCGTCCTTCACTGTCGCATTTGCCATCATTGGGCCTCATCATTGGCTTATCTGCATCAAGTGCAAGGATAGTGCTGATGGATGCATCATTCAAATTAAAAAGAACAACAGCGCCCTGTAAAGCAACAATCAATTCATGATCATTAATAAAAGCAAGCATCCCTGTGCGTGCAGGCATTTGCCAGCTCTTTGTAAGCCCTGAATTGAGTTCATATTCCTGTACCAACCGGCCTTCAATATCTACCCAGAAAAAACTGTTACGTTCTTTATGCCAAACGGGGCCTTCACCAAGGATATTGGCACATGCTGCTGCAACGATTGCCTTCATGGTATTGATTTAAATGCTGATAAAAGAATCATTGAAATTACAATTTATAGAATAAACCCGGATTTTGCAGTTGGGTGTATTGGCTGTTAAAAGCTCAGTTATATTTTGCAGTACAAGTGTGCGACGCAAGGAACGATGCTATGAAAAATTTTTTGCCGGGCCCATATTATTGAATCATTTTTAAGTAACGGCCCATCCAGTATGGCAGCAGCCAGAATACCGGCTCTCTTTCCATATCGGGATTTCCGCCAACAGCCGCCCAGGGATTTTTATCCCAGCGCACCACCTGCCTTATGCTTGCAGGTGGCATA
>JANXWM010000143.1 GCA_025351145.1 Chitinophagaceae bacterium | reverse complement strand
AAAGTTACTGCGCCGCCAAGCCTTGCAGCAGCCACAGCCTGATTAGCCCCTTTGCCACCTGCATTCATTAAAAATGTACCGCCTAAAATTGTTTCGCCGGGTGCAGGCAGGTGGGGCGCTTTTACCACCATATCGGTATTGGAGCTGCCTATAACAAGTATAGAAGGTTTCATATACGGCAAATCGTTTTTATGTTTTTAAATGCGGCATAAATTACGAATATAATATTTATGGGCCGGGCATTATTTATCTATGAAGCTTTACTTGCGTCGCACTCTTGTACGTTCTGAACCATGAGGAGCAATGCACGGCCTTCTTGCAAAATATGCAGGCTCATTGCACGCAGCCAAAAGCACATCGCTGTTATTCAGTACAAGTGTGCGACGCAAGGAACGATCAGTAATGTTCATACAGTTGGGTACAAAAAATTGGATTTGTACTTTGCAGGCAATCATACATTTAGTTTTAATACACTAAAAAAATTATCTTGTTAGCCGTTTCTGATTGCAGCAAAAAACATTACTCAACTTTTCTTACATGCAGCGAAGGGTATTTATAAAAAACACAGGGTTGGCCGGCATTATTACTATGGCGGCTCCTTCTTTAACTGGCCAGCCATTTAGTGAAATTAATTCTTCAAAACTTGAACAGGATTTTCTTACACCGCCAGGAACTGCTTACCCTCAAACCTTCTGGTTCTGGATGAATGGAAACGTAAGCAAAGAAGGCATTACACTTGACCTGGAAGCGATGAAAGAAGTTGGTATAGGCGGTGTTTTTAATTTTGATGTGGGCACAGGAATACCGAAAGGACCTGTTGAATATTTAAGTGAGGAATGGCTTGCATTAAAGAAGCACGCCATTGCAGAAGCAGGGCGTCTTGGGCTGGAGTTTACGATGCACAATTGCCCGGGCTGGTCGGCAAGCGGCGGCCCATGGATAACACCTGAATTAGCCATGCAGCAAATAACCTGGAGCGAGGCTTATGTGCAGGGCGGAAAGCATATAAACCAGATATTATCGAAGCCACCCAATCGCTTGAATTATTATAACGATTTAGTTGTTTTAGCTTTTCCTTCGCTTGAAGGTGAAGCTGCTTTGCAAACCGTAAAAGGGTCTACCGGCAACGGCCCTGTAGACAGTAAACAAATAACAGGAGAAAGCCCTGAAGCCATCGTTGTTCGCCCTGCAAATGATCATGAGTTGGCTTACCTGCAGTTTGAATTCAGCGGGCCGTATACAGCAAGAACCATCAGTTTTTTTATAGGTGCTGTTGCAACAGAAAATACAATCAATTTGCACCCCGAGTTTAGCGAAAGAACATCAGTAAAGCTTGAAGCTTCTGATGATGGTATTCAATTTAATTTGGTAACCCAAATCAATACCGGGCTTGAGGGCGAGCTTTTAATGAACGATAAATACATTACTTATGATATTCCTGTAACCACTGCAAAGTATTTTCGTCTCTCTTCCAAACAACCAAGGCTTTACAGGCAGGTGCATTTTTCAGGCATTACACGCCTGAAAAACTGGATGGAAAAATCGAACAGCAGGGGTGCTTATATTTCGAATGTGGAAGATGATTTTGGGCTGCCATATAAGCATGAACAGGAAGTTCCTGCTGCATCCATTATAGATGCTGATGCTATACTTGATATATCCAGTTTTATGAACAAAGATGGCTTACTGCAATGGGATGGACCGGCAGGCAACTGGACTATTATGCGCATCGGTTTTACGACCACAGGAACTATGATCCGTTCGGCACCGGATACCGGTATGGGATTGGAATGTGATAAATTCAGCAGGCATGCTTTTGAGTTTCATTTCAACAAAATGATGGAGCGGATATTACCGCTGATTACTGCACTTTCCGTAAAAGGAAAAATGGGATTAGAGATAGACAGCTATGAAGCAGGTGCACAAAACTGGACAACAGGATTTGAAAAGGAATTTTTAAAACGATGGGGGTATAACCTGCTTAAATATTTACCCGCTGTTGCGGGTGGACGTATAGTTGACAGTGTAAATATTACAGAAAGATTTTTATGGAATTTTCGCAGGCTGCAGGCGGATATGATGGCCGATAATTATTACGGCTGTTTTAATGAATTGTGCCATGAACATGGCATTACTTCTTACATTGAACCTTATGACCAGGGGCCGATGGAAGAAATGCAGATTGGCTCGAGAGTGGATGTGAATATGGGAGAATTCTGGAACGGCTATTCATCAAGCCTGCCGGTTAAACATCCTGTTCGCAGAACACTGAAATTAGCTGCGTCCATTGCACATATCAATGGCCAAAAGATTACAGGTGCCGAAGCTTTTACAGCAGACCCAGATTCGGGGAGATGGCAGGAATATCCATTCGCTATGAAGGCTGCTGGTGATAAGGCTTTCATCAAAGGAGTAAATAAATTAATCATACACCGGTTTGCCCATCAGCCAAACACTCATGTTTTTCCGGGAATGACGATGGGACCGTGGGGCATACACTTCGACCGCACCACAACCTGGTGGAAGCAGGGCAAAGCATGGCTTGATTATTTAGCCCGTTGCCAAAGCCTTTTGCAGCAGGGCAGCTTTGTTGCTGACCTGGTTTACTTTACCGGAGAGAATGCAAATATGTACACAAAGGTTAATGCCGATGAGCTCAATCCGCAACCACCGGCAGGTTATGATTATGATTTAATAAATGCAGAAGTGTTTTTTAAAAAAGTAAAAATAATCAATGGCAGTATTGTGCTGGAAGACGGAATGGTTTACAGAATTTTTGTTCTTCAGCGATATGAAGCAATAAGCCTTTCATTACTGCAAAAACTCCGTGATCTTGTGCTGCAGGGTATGCTGCTTGTTGGCGCCAAACCTGGGCGCTCACTTGGGTTGGAAAACTATTCCGGCGATGATTCCACATTCAAACAAATTGCCAGTGAACTTTGGGGTGAAATTGATGGAACCAGCATTACAGAAAATAGTTTTGGTAAAGGCAAAGTTTATTGGGGAATACCTTTAAAGTCTTTGCTGCAAAGCCTGAACATTGATCCCGATTTTGAAATTTCTTCCCGCTCAGGTGATGCACCAATCAACTATACCCACAGGAAAATAAATGATACCGATATTTATTTTATTACAAACCAGCGAAGATCTTACGAAGACATTGTTTGCACTTTCCGGGTTAATAATAAACAACCTGAACTATGGGATGCAGTAACCGGAAACATGATACACTGCAGCATATATGAAAAAACGGGAAGCCGCATGCGGGTGCCTTTGCAGCTTGAACCTTATGGCTCTGTATTCGTTGCATTCCGTTCTCCTGCTTCAGTAAACAGTTTGCATGCTTTACTTAAAGAAAATATTCCTTTGCTTAGTTCAAATGGTTTTGTTGCAAATCCACGCAAACTGTATAAAGAGGTAACAAACAATTTCACTATTTGTGTTTGGGCAAAGCCTGAAATAAATGTTCTGCTTAACCCCAGTTTTATTATGGGGACGATTAAAAATTTATGGACAGATTATTATGCAATTTATCCAGCCAATAGCAAACAACTTTATGGTGATGGACATGCAACCTGTGGATTGACCATAGGCCGCAACGGCATTGTAGTATGGGAAAACAATGATGGGAATCCTGATTTAATATTAGCTGCAGAAACACCGGTCTCAGGATGGAGCCATATTGCCCTGATTTATAAAAACGGGATCCCTTCGGTTTTTCTTAATGGCAAATTAATTAAAGAAGGCAAAGCCGGAAATAACATTGTTCATCCTGGATTAGGCGAAGCTTATTTTAATGAAGGCGCTTCTTATTACAATGGCGATATGAATGAGCCGGTATTGTTCGCAGAAATATTGAATGAAGAAAAGCTTCTTGCTTTGGTTGCAAAAGGTAAAACACAAAAAACTTCTCCGGCTTTTGCTGCAACTATGTTTGGCAATCCAAAACCTGCATTATTGATCAGGGAAAATGGAGCTTACAGTTTACACTACAACTCAGGTAAGTTATCCGGCTTTCAAATCAGTGGTATAGACGATCCTTTAATAATAGATGGCACATGGGATGTATATTTTCCGCCTGGCCTGGGTACACCGCCTCATATTATATTATCTCAATTGATTTCCCTGCACACGCACACAAATGATGCAATAAAATATTTTTCAGGTACATGCATTTATAAAAAGCATTTCACTCTTGCAGCAGGAATAATAAAGAAAGAAAAAAGATTTTTCCTCGACCTTGGAAGCGTTGAAGTAATCGCTGAAATTGCTGTAAACGGAAAAGATTTTGGCATACTATGGAAACGCCCATACACTCTTGACATTACCGGTGCTTTAATAACCGGCATCAACAAACTGGAAATTAAAATAACCAACCTTTGGCCAAACCGGCTTATTGGTGATGAGCAATTACCCGATGCATACAAATACACGCCGGGCGGTGGTTCCAGCGGCTTGGCGGGTATAACTGGCGGCGGTATTGAAGCAGTACCTGACTGGTATACACAGAACAAACAAAAGCCAAATGATGGCCGCATTTGCTTTACCACATGGAAACATTATACAAAAGATTCACCCTTGCTTGAATCGGGTTTAATTGGCCCTGTAGTTTTACAAACTGCGATACTTAAATTGTTGTAACAGGTTTTTATTTCTTATGTGAATTTTAAAAAAATCGGGAAGAAATAATGAGCCCGGCAGAAAAACTTTGAGCATCGTCTCTTGCGTCGCACTCTTGTACGTTCGGATCAAACATCAACAAAATACACTGCCCGCTTTAAAAGTTTTAAGCGAAAAAATTACGAGTTTATATCCGCCGCCAAAAGCTCAATGAAATTCCTTCAGTACAAGAGTGCGACGCAACGGATGCATCATGCTTATTCTTCTGTTTGGCCCCCAAAAAAAAGATTCTTCCCGCATGAATAATGAAACTAAAAAGGCGTTGAAATGTTTTCCGTTTGCAAGGAATGATAAAATCAAAATTGCTTATGCGGACTACAATTACAACCCATCACAATATTTAATACGATAGCCGAAACTGTGTTATATTTATTGAATTTCAAATTTAGCTGCCATGTTTATTAAAAAGATTTTCGTTTTACTTTCTGTAATGCTTTGCACTTTGGCAAAAGGCCAGCAAACCAATGAACAAATTCTTGATGCCTTTTCAGGAAAATTTATTGCGGCCATAAGAACACACGAAAGCCAGCGGGCTTACCTTGTAACAGATAAATCTGTTTTTGCCGCGGGTGAAAGTATTTGGTTTAATGCTTTTCTCTTAAACTCAATTTCGCAGAAAATAAATACTAAAAGCAAGTTTCTTTTTGTTGACCTTGTTAATGAAAAAGACAGCGTGCTTAAACTGCTGATACTCGATGCAGCCAACCTGCAGCTTAATTCAAGAATTATATTGCCAGACTCTTTGCCTGCGGGTTATTACTGGCTCCGTGCTTATACAAGACAAATGACCGAAGGCGATATCGACGGTATTTGTGTAAGACCAATTTATGTTGCAGATAAAAAAAATATTACGGGTATTATTTTACCTCCAAAAAAATCCGGTAATACTGATAATGGTAATCCCGTAACAACTTTTTATCCTGAAGGCGGCTCTATTATGACCGGCGTAAATTCAACTATGGCTTTGAAAGTAACAGACAAAAACGGGGTGCCACTCAGCATCGCTGTTACTGTGAAAGACAGCCGGGATACAATTGTAGCAAAGGTTACAACCAATGCTTACGGCCTTGCAAAATTTAATTATGAACCTTCCGGCTATAGAAAATATAAAGCTGTCATTAACCGGAATGGTACTGATGTAAGCTATCCTCTGCCACCGTTTAATTTTTATGCAGGGCAGATAGGAGTTACACAACAACCAGCCGGATATAAATTAAGAGTCTTGCTGGAAGACTCCATTTTTAGCAGAGATGCTGTTTCTTATGTTATTGGTATTTGCAAAGACAGCCTGGTTTTTGCCGGTATTGGCAAAGGGCTTTATGAAGTATTTGTGGGTAATGAAAAATTACCAGATGGTATTACTACCTTTTATTTATTCGATAAAAATTTACAACTGCTAAGCGAAAGAAGTGTTTATGCTCATAATAACAACCTCCATATTAATGTAACAACAGACAAAGCTGCTTATGCCAAAAGGGATAAGGTAACATTGAACATATCTGTAACTGACGCTTCGCAACACCTTATTCCATCGCTTGTGGCGGTATCCGTATTTGACACTTTGTCTGAAGGAATAAATGAGCACTGCAGCCTGCCCGGCAGCATTTATAATGACCAGGAAATTGACAATATGCTCATGGCTCTTAACGGGTGCCTTTCTGATGATGAAACAGACCTGCTGATGCTTGCAAGAAATAATACTTATAACACTTTAAGTAAAAATATAAATAAACAAACCGGTATAGATAATGACGGCCTGCTGTATTTAACCGGCACAGCCATTAATGAAAAAAACAATGACCCCGCTGCCAGTAAAGTATTAACACTGCTGTCTAATTCGGGCAACCCTATTTTTTATTCAGATACGACAAAGAGTAACGGCGGCTTTTCTTTTCTTCTAAAAAATTATGCTGACAGCACCCTGTTTGCAGTACAGGTAAAAAACATAAACGGGCAAACGGATAAAGCAAAAATTGTATTTGATCAAATTAATTATCCAAAGCTTACTACACCCATTGCATTAAAGCAATACCTGCCATTACAAACTGCAGCAGTAAAGAAATACATCAATACTTACTATGGCGATGAACTCATTAACTGGAATTCAAAAGACCAGCTTCCCCCGGTTAAAGTGAAGTACACAAAAAAAATAAATTACGATATTACAAAACGGGTAAGCAGTTACTCCACCATTCTTTCAGCAGATGAACTGGATGAAAATACCAGCTTGGGTCTTTCGCTGTTAAAGGCGGCTGGTATTCACATGATGGGCGGAATGCTTGTTATTGATGGTCCAAACTCTACCCATGGGTTTGTAGAACCTTTGCTTATTGTTGACGGAGCAACGGTTTCATTGTCGGGATCCAGTTCAGGTGTTGGGAACTACAGCCCCCTGGTTGAATTTTTAAACGGGATCAATCCAAAGGATGTTGATTTTATAGAAATACTGCGTGGTGCCGAAGCAGCCAATTACGGCGTAAGGGGCGGTAATGGCGTTATCCTTGTAAATACATTGAGCAAACGCCGCGATATAAACTACGATGGCGACAAAGCAACCCTCAAAAAGTTTTATGCAAAAGGCATTACAAACCCTGTGCTTTTCCCGGTTACAGATTATCAGAAAAAAGATACTAAAGCACCTGTAGTTCCAGACAACCGTTCAACGCTTTTCTGGAATGGAAGTTATTTAAGCGATGATACCCATAATGCAACTATTACTTTTTATACAAGCGATATTCCGGCAACTTACAAAGCCACTGTTACGGGCATCACCATTCATGGAGATATTATTTATAAAACCATCATCTTTAAAAGCAAATAATAATCAGAATTTTTTTGGGCCAGGCTGAAGAATATGAATGAAGCTTTACTTGCGTCGCACTCTTGTACGTTCGGACTAATATATCGTCATTGCGAGGCCTCCGAAGCAATCTCTTGTCTAAGGTGGTTTCATGATTTTTCTTAAATATACCAGGAGATTGCTTTGCTTCGAGACTCGCAACTCCTCGCAATGACGCACAATGTTATTCAGTACAAGGGTGCGACGCAACGAATGCTTAATAGATATTCTAAACCCTGGCCAATAAAATTTTTATTTGGTTTCTTCCGTATCGAACCTGTTTACACTCTGTATGCCGTTGAGTTGTTTAAGGCGCTCAATAAGTTCGTCGAGTTCTTCTTTATCATGCACAAATACTTTTACAGAACCCTGGAAAATACCTTCGCCGCTTTCGATGGTAAGTGCCGAAATATTTACTTTCATTTCGCCGCTGATCACATTCGTGATCTTATTGATTACACCCACATCATCGAGCCCCACAATATGCAGCCCGGTGAGGAAGGAGATTTCTTTGTTCTTTGCCCATTTTGTTTTTACAACGCGGTGGCCGTAATTGGCCATCATTTGCGCGGCATTGGGGCAGTTGGTGCGGTGGATAGTAAGGCCCTTGCCGGTGGTTACAAAACCAAAAACCGTATCGCCGGGAATAGGGTTGCAACACTTGGCAAGGTTATACATGATCTTGTCGCTGCTCTCCCCAAAAATAATTAACTCAGAATCTTTTTTCTGCGCCGCAGTCCTGTGCTCTGTTTCCGTTTTAGGTTCTATTACGGGCTTTACAGGTTTGGGTGCTTCAAGCTTATCGCCAAGCACATGGAACTCTTTCAGTTCCTTCAAATCTGTTTGCTTTACGGCCACATTATAGAAAAGATCTAACTGAGAAAGCACTTTGTAATAGCTTACCAGTATATCAATATTGTGCTGGTTAAAACCAGCGCCCATTCCTTCTAATTTTTTCTGCACAATATATTTTCCATCATCGGCAATGCGGCGTTTTTCTTCTTTTAAAGCATCTTTTATTTTGCTTTTTGCTTTGGCAGTAACTACATAATTCAGCCAGTCTTCTGTAGGTTTCTGTTTGTTGCTGCTGATGATTTCTATCTGGTCGCCACTGCGTAATTTATGACTGATGGGCACCAGCTTATGGTTCACTTTAGCCCCAATACATTTGCTGCCAATTGCCGAGTGAATAGAGAAAGCAAAGTCTAATGCAGTAGAACCAACGGGCAGCATTTTTACATCGCCTTTTGGCGTGTATACATAAATTTCTTCGGCAAGAAAACTGGTTTTAAAATCCTGCAGAAAATCTACGCTGTCTGTATCCTGGCTGCTGATTACTTCGCGTATCTGCCCAAACCATTTATCAAAGCGGTCTTCATCGTTGCTGCCTTCTTTGTATTTGTAATGTGCAGCCAAACCTTTCTCAGCAATTTCATTCATACGTTTGGTGCGTATCTGTACTTCTACCCAACGCCCCTGCGGCCCCATCACTGTTGTGTGCAAAGCCTCATAGCCATTACTTTTAGGGTTACTCAGCCAGTCGCGCAAACGTTCGGGTGAAGGCGTGTATTCATCGGTGATCATCGAGTACACTTTCCAGCAATCTTCCTTTTCTTTTTCCTGCGGCGAGTTGAGTATTACACGAATGGCAAAGAGGTCGTACACCTCATCGAATATTACGCCTTTCTTTTTTATTTTATTCCAGATGGAGTGTATGCTTTTCGGGCGGCCATAAATTTCAAAATCAAAACCACCAGCTTCTAACTTATCTTTTATTGGTCTTATAAATTCGTTGATGTAGCGGCTGCGTTCACGTTTTGTTTCGGCAAGCTTGCGGGCAATATCCCTGTAAGCCTCGGGCTCCATGTATTTCATGGCGAGGTCTTCCAGTTCGGTTTTAATATTGTACAAACCCATGCGATGCGCAAGCGGTGCATATACCCAAACTGTTTCGCTGGAAATCTTCAACTGCTTTTCACGCTTCATATAATCCATGGTGCGCATATTGTGCAGGCGATCGGCAAGTTTTATCAGTATTACACGTGGGTCATCAGTAAGGGTAAGCAATATCTTTTTAAAGTTCTCTGCCTGCTGACTTGTATTGGTATCAATTACCGAAGATATTTTGGTAAGCCCGTCAACGATCCTGGCTATTTCGCTGCCAAATTCGCGTTCCACATCTTCGAGGGTTATATCGGTATCTTCCACTGTATCGTGAAGCAAAGCACAAATGGTTGAACGGATACCCAAACCAATTTCCTCTACGCAAATGTTTGCCACTGCAAGCGGGTGAAGAATATAGGGCTCCCCACTTTTACGGCGCATGGTTTTATGTGCCTCCACCGCCATTTCAAAAGCAGTGCGAACCAGTTCTTTATCACCACGTTTAAGTTTAGCACGAAGGCTGCGCAGCAGGGCACGATACTGTCGCAGGATTTCTTTACGTTCCTGGTCTTCGGTTAGTGTATATTTTGGTAAAATATTTTCTGTTACAATTGCCTGCTCCTGATCCATATTCACGAATTTACAGAAAAGCAAATGAATTTGTATTTCCTGTGCTTAAAGGCTGGCAAGCTTTTAGAAAACCTTTACAAAAATGATGGGCCGGGCAGAAGATTTTTATGGCATCGCCTCTTGCGTCGCACTCTTGTACGTTCGGATTATGAAGGGGCTTTATCGAAGCGTGGATTAAAGCGAATCGTTGTTGGTCAGGCAACCATAACTGCGAAGCAATGGTCGAAGTATTATTTCTTAATATTCAGCTATCAATACCCCGGCAGGAATGTTTAGTTTTTTATGTAACTCCCTTATCATGGCAAGAGACAACTTTCTTTTACCGGAAAGTATTTCCGATTTTCGGCTCCTGCCACCCAGAATTTTATTAAGTTCCTTTTCATGTATGCCACTTTGCTCAAGGCGGAACCGGATCGCTTCAATAGGGTGCGGCGATGGTAAGGGATAATGTTTTTTTTCATAAGCTTCCACCAATATGGAAAGCAATTCCAGTTCATCGGCAGATCTTGAGCCTTCTTTCAAATCTTTCTGCATCAGTTGATAAACGCGTTCCAACGCTGCTTCGTAGTCAGCTTCTGTTTTAAGTGGTTTTAACATACTTCACGGTTTTTACATTTATTACATCGTATTCTTTATGGGTGCCAACCCACACAATAAAAATTATTTGCAGGCGGTATTCAATATCAACAATTAACCGGTAGCTGTTGCCATGAATATTAAACACCACCCGCTTATCTGTTATAATAGAAGCATTGCCAAACTGCCCTTTTAAATCATTGTGATTTTTCCATTCTGCTTTACAGGCTTCTTCATACCACGACAGTAAAGACTGTGCTGCATCTTTCTTCTTCTTTATATAATGCTTAAGCGTTCTTACAGCTATTACTCTCATGTTATAATACAAATATACAAAACGTTACCATATTGGGAGCGTATGCAACTAAGATAATTATACCACGCATTAATTACTTTAGAAACCAACCGCAAAAAAACATAATGCAAAAGCATAGATTTAATAAGCCTGCTGAGTTAATAAAAATTTATTCTGGAAAATAGTTTATAGTTTTTATTGACCGGGCTTC
This sequence comes from Chitinophagaceae bacterium, assembly GCA_025351145.1. Taxonomy (GTDB): domain Bacteria; phylum Bacteroidota; class Bacteroidia; order Chitinophagales; family Chitinophagaceae; genus Limnovirga. Next base: position 8,726 of record JANXWM010000143.1, on the reverse strand, counting down.
AGCATTGCTATTAAACATTCTTGCGTCGCATGTTTCATCCCGGCTCTCAAAGCGGCACTCTTGTACGTTCTGAATTTATGGCGGCAACAAGCGCAGTTGTTTATAATTAAGTAAGTCCAAAAGTTGGTGGTTGATAAACAAGCCGGAGGCTTGAAAATAGTTGTCACCAGCTGGACGCTGGCGACTGAAAGGCTTTTTGTCTGCTTACTTGAATGTCAATTGCTGTTTCCTCACAACGAATTTCATAAAGCATTTCTGCCTCAGAATAAACATTAACAGATTGATGGGTCGTCGAGAAAGAGTTTTGCTCAATGAAGTCTTTGTTCTTGAACATTACTTTCTCAATGTCGCTGGAATGAAACTGCGTTGAATTGTCTTTCGCTTTTTCGTTTATCAGATTTACAATTCGCTGAATCTTTTTCAAGTTGAAAATATTTTCTGTTCTGTCGTCTGGCATTAATACAAAAAGATAATCTCTTGCTCTGCTGATAGAAACATTGAGAATATTTTGTTTATTCAAAAACATTTCGGGTGATTCTGAAATATAAGAGGGTGGATTGAAAAGTGAAATGATAATATCACATTCATCACCTTGAAAGCCATGAATAGTTCCAACTTGAATTTCAGTGTTTGTGCTGTCAAACGGACTTGAAGCAAATAGTTTTTCAATTAAAGATGCTTGTGCCCTGTAAGGACAAATAATTCCAATCTTGTAATGCTCGTTGTGGTTTTTATTTATCTGCGTTGAAATGTATTTGGCAAACTCGTAAGTGAATATTGCAGAATAGATATGATAATTAGAACTCTGATTCAATTTCTTTGCTCTATAGATACTATCAAACGGCGAAACAGGAAATTTCACAATATTAATGTCTTTTATTATCAGCCCATCAATTTTCAAAGGTCTTTGTGAAGATTCTACTCTGTGGTTCTCTAATATTCCATCATAAGTAAAATGACTAAACAAAGTCCCGATTGAAGGGATACTTCTATATTGTTTTGGAAGATTGACAACTTTATAATTATGTGGAATTGTTTTTGGAGTTTTAAAATTATTTAGCCCGACAAGCGTATAAATATTTTCGTCTTTCCATTCGGCAACAGATGTAATTGGTTGAATTTGGAATGGGTCTCCTGCAACTATGAATTTTGAATCTGTCTTGTAATACAAAGGAAAAATTATATTCACCAACGGAATCATTGATGCTTCATCAATTATAATATAGTCCCACTGCATTTCTCTTAAATGCAAACGATGATCTAAGCGGTCTGGTTGAAAGTAATCGTACGGAAATCTTGCAATGGTTGTAACAGTTACATTTCTTTGCTTCGTTCTGATGTCAAAAGTTTTGTCGCAAAAGATTGGGCTTTGCTCAATCGCTGCATCTCCTGTTAAACCGAAACGAACAAGCCAACTGTAATAACTTTCATCATCTTTCATTGTCTCGGTAATTCTATTTACCAAAACATCAGCGGCTTTGTTAGTAGGAGTGAGAACAAGAATTTTTAAATTTTCCTCTTGTTGCATTAATGGAATTAAAACATTGTTTGCAAGGTAAGTTGTCTTACCTGTTCCTGGCGGTCCAAAAACAAACTCAATATTTTCAGTCAAGTTCCTTTGCATGTTGAATGAATCCTCAAAAGGCAAACGGCTAAAATTTTTACGCAACTCGTCAAGAATGAAAACTGGATTTTTTATGTCAATGACGGCTTTATGAATGGTACTTAAATCAATATCTGAAATGTCTGCTGAATTGTTCAGTTTGGCTCTTAAAGTATATTCTTTCACATTCACTACCTCAACTGAAACTGAACGGCTGTCTTTACCATAATACAATCGCACTGTCAAATCGCCAATATCTTCAATGGTTTGTGGAATGTATCGGTTGGGGTGTTTCAAAATAAATGTTCGGTCTGTTCCAAATTCCTTTTCAACTTTTGTAAACTGAATTGAAATTTCTTTTCCTTTACTGTTGTTTTCCGAGCTGTTCAAATACTCTAACTCCAACAATGATTTGAACCAAAGGAAACTATATTTCTCTGCGTTATGCGCTGCTTCTGTCAACTCTTGAATTCTGGTTAACTGTTCAATTTCGGCTTTTACTTTTTCTGTTAGTCGTTCTCTGCGTTTATCAAAATCAACTGTTGCCTTTGTAAAATCATCTTCTTCTTTTTCGTCGACCTCCTCGTTTGCTTTTGTTGTTTCGGTTGCTGCTACTTCGGGTTGCTTAAACTTCTCTTTGATTTTCTTTAACGTTTTATCTATTGCTGTTTCTTCATTTTCGATGTTATCTTTTAAAGTTTCTTCGTGTCGGTCATTTTGTCTTTTACGATCTTGTTCAATAAGCTGCCTTAAATTTTCTGGCGTTAAATTATTTTCTCCAGCAATTTTACCTAACTCATAAATTCTTCTTTGCTCCTCTGAAAGTTTAAGGTTTACATCAAGATTCTTAATCCCTAAAAAATGAATAAATGATTTCGCCTCGTCACTTTCAATATCATAGAAATCTGCTAAATCTGTCACTGAAATTTTTATAGGCGAACTAACAGAACCCGACTTTGTAAAAAGCCAGTTTGAAGTAGTTAAACGAATGTATTCCGTCGAGATGAAATGTTCGCTTTTCTCAATGTAATGAAAATATTTATGACTCCCCTGTATTAAATTTCTAACCTGCAAAGAATTTAAACCTCTTAGCCTACAGCAGATTAGCTTCCAATATAGTTTTGATTTCTCAATAGTAATTGAAGAGATTACTTCTTTGCTACCATCAATATATTTATCCTGAAAATGAATATGACGAGTTGGATATTTTGTAGGCAAATTAAATTTAGTCTTATTTTCATAGGAAATTTCTTTATCCACAATACATATAATTGGTAATTCATTTACCCCAAGTCTTATTAGAAATGTTTTCAATTCATCCATCTTGTCCTCACCCAAAACTTCTAAATAGCGGTTTACATTTACAAAAGGCGTATCTGTCCTATAATCAAAAAAAGAAAGTAAATCATCACTTGGAAAATATAGTTTAGATGGTATTTCTCTAAATGATTTTCCATTTTTTTGAAATAAAACAAAAGTAAATCCTCTTAATTTATTCAAATAACTCTCTATTTCAACATTACTGCACTCCTTGAAATATTGAAGGAATAGTTTAAAATGAGGGATTGTATCAATTCGTTTATCGTTGTTCTCATATAAAGGGAAAATATTGTGGTATATCTCATCTTTTAGTTTGGGCTTATCAATGCCAAATGCTTCAAAAAACAATTTGGATTCCTTGTGAGTAAGGAAATCAGGGTATATTGTTTGATAACTAAGTTCCATATCCGTTGGAAAAAATAATGAAAGGATCTTCCCCGTTTCTGTATCAAAGGCTGAAATTGCCTTCTTCTCTAAGTTTAAAAAAATAGGTTTACTCCTGAGAATGCTTTTTGGGGTTTCCCACAAATTTCTTTTATCCAATAAATATTTATAAAATGTTTTTAACCATTGAATAGATTGTCGTTCTATAAACACTGTAGTAATTCGCCTAAATATTTTTTCTGGGTCGAGATTGGTTATGATTAGATTAGATGGAATACCCTGACGGTCATCACCACCATCAATATAGCTTAGTAAGTCAGGATTTGTTTGGGCAATTTGTTTTCGGCCGAATGAACTGAACACCCACTTTGTATTTTCCTTTCCCATCAATTCGCCAATTTGTTTGTCCGTAAACAACTCTGTTAGTTCTGTGTCAGATGCCCAATAGGATAATTTTTTTGAAGAGTATTTATTATGCTTTGCAGGAAGCAAAGTTTCACTTTGCATTTTTCCTTTAATTGCTGAATAGAATGGGAGAAAAGAAATTCTATTTCTGTCGGTTAAACTTGTAAAGTCATTTTGTTTGTACGGAATAAGGTTTACAATGTTATCATCAATCAAAAAACTTTCTTTCTCAATTCCAATCTCTTTTAGCATTGGTAAACTTTCAGCTGCTAACACTGAAAGTTTATTTACAAGTTTATCATTCCAACTATTACCTGCTTTAATTCCTTCTCTGCTATCTGTGAGCAGGAACGGGGCTTGAATGATGAACTTTAAGTTTGTTGTTTCTTTAGTTGGGAAAAAACAAAATGCTGTAAAATTTTTTGAAGTATCAAGTTTGTTATTCTTGTCAAGAAAAAAACCAATTGAATATTTATGAGAACCTTCTTCTAATTCTCTTGTGAAAAGCCACAACTTTTTTTTATCGCTTCCATCAGCTAAACTTATCAGTTGACAAAGTGTTTCATCACTTTGTTTTTGGTCTTTAACTGTCTTAGTATATTTCCCGTTTTCACTTGGCGTTTCCCAAACAACCTCTTTGAGGTTGTTTAGAAATAAAACTGGATGAACAAGCGATTTTAATTTTTGAAGTATGTCATTTGATGCTTCCTCCTTTGATTTTTTTGGTACGTCAAAAGGAAAATAAAATAGAGTTTCTTTTTCCTGTCGTTGACTGTGGTCTTGTTCTATTTGCTGCGGAACAATAAATCGTTCAATCCTGAAACTAAAGTTCGGGTCGTAAATGTGTGGCGTGTTTGAGTATTGAAAAATAGCTTTGAAGCCAACTCCAAACTTTCCAATTTTTGCTTTGTCCTTTGTTGTGTTACCGATTGAAGTAATTGCGTTGATGTGTCCTAAATTTTTTTCTTCCCCGTCTTGGTCTTCTGTTTCAGGATTGGAAACAGTAAAACCAATTGTTCCGTTATGAATAAAAGTTAAGCCTTCATTTGTAAGAATGAATTTTGATTTTGTCGCTTGAGCATCATCAGCGTTTTGAAGCAACTCATAAATGAAATGTGCTTGGTCTGAATACTTGTCAACCACACTATGCTTAACACCTCTCAAAGATGGCTTTTCAAGCATGTTTGCACTTTCTGCTCTGTCTACAGTGAGTTTCTCAAAAAATTTTTTTTGTTTTTCTATGCTATCCATCTTTGTAAAATAATAACAATCAAGATATGGATTTAATTGGGTGTTGGAAAATTTAGCTCTTTGCCCTGGGTTCGTATCCGCAAAATGAAATGAAGGATGCTCCGGTGCGTGGAGACACGAATCTTGGCAGCAGTTTTTATTTCGTACATCACTGCGAGGAACAAAGCAGTCTGTTCTAACTTATTCAAAAAGGCTGTAATGCAGTCCACAGATTGCTTCGGAGACCTAGCAAAGACGAACGATGCGGTGATCTTCGCTTCGGTAAAAGCTCAATAAAGTTCTCAACGTACAAGAGTGCGACGCAAGAGAAGCTCAATTAATAACTGCAGTTAGGCTCATCAATTTTCTTTGTGTTTTGTATTGCCGCGCTGCTCTTTTTGTTTGATGAGTTCTTTAATAACTTCTATCTTATGATCTACAGCTTTGCGGATAAATTCGGCAGATGGCTGTACCAGCACATCGGGCTGAATACCTTTGCCATTGTGTATTTGCGTACTATCGGGCACTACGCGGTACAGCGGCAACACAATTTGAATATTGCTGTTGGGCAACACAATGGAGGGCAGGTGAACCGCTGAAGTGCCGTAGTTGCCGCCGCCAGTTTCTTCGCCAACAACCGTAACATTTTGCTGGCCTTTTACACTGAGCACAAACATGGTTGCGGCTGAAAAAGTATAGCCACCCTGCAGCACATACACATTGCCATTGTAGTGCAGCGAATGAAACGGTTTGTACTGGTGGTTCTCCAGCTCTGTAAAGTGAAATTTACCATCGCTTTTTTTACGTGTAGTAAACCGCATTACCGCTTTGTACAGGAATGCCGGATGAATATATTTTCCATAACTGAGGCTGCGGCTAACGGCTGCTGCTGTATCTGCAATATGAAAAGATTTATCCTTTATATAACGTGAAAAATTTGCGGCGGCACCAATACTTCCGCCGCTGTTTTCGCGGAGATCAATAACAAGATTGGGTGTATTGTTTTGCTGCAATTCTTCAAAACTATTTTTGAAAAAGCTGCGCAGGTTGCCGCCGGTAAATGTGGCCAAACGCATGTAGGCAAAGTGGCTTGCAGTATCGAATGTAAGGTTGCGTTTACTTTTGAGCGACATCATCCTTATTTCTTTACGCGTAGGTTGCGGCGTTGTTTTTGGTGTTGGCCTTTTTTGTTTTGAAGTATCTTTTACAGGCCTGAATATTTTTATAAATGCCGATTTACTGTTACCTAAAGTATCAATATAATTTACAGCAAAAGAATCTTTCAACGGAAAGGCAAAACTATAATACAAGGGGAAATTAAAACTGATTACCTGGTTCTTGAAATTATCTCCGTAACCATCGGTGCTGATGAACTGGAACATTGAATCGAGCAGGGTGCGGTTGCCGATACCTTCGATGGAAGTAATGAGTGTGCCTCTTTTAAAAATACTGTCGTTCCTGTTTAAATTACCGAGCACAACAAGTGTATCGCTCCATGCTTTAATCAGTAAAGGAAACTGTTTGCTCCTGTGTTCGGATGCATAATTCGTATAAGCTTTTGATGGCCTTACTGATGTATGTCCGCACCTTATTTTACTTACGAACCAGGCTACTTTATTTTTAAACTGGAGCTCGGTAAGTGAATCGTTAATACTGTTGAATGATTCGCTGAAATAGCTGTCAATACTATCTTTTGATGTGTACCAGTAAAGACTTGGATGATTGGCTTCAAGTATTTTTTTAAGAAGCGTGAAATCTTCTTTCAGTTTATCCGGCGGTAGTTTTGTATTTGGGTTATACGTACTTTGCTTTACAGAAGAACAACCAACCAAAAACAGCATGCACAAAAAAATGTACACGCATTGGAACTTAGCATTAGCACCGGGTTTTGGCATAAATTATTTAATCTGTAAATACCTGCAGCTTATTGAAATGCATTCCATCCCTGTGCAGTAATATCGAATAAATTTCCACCTTTACTAATCAATTTGCAACCTTCTTCAATATCAGCCATATAGCCAATTACACTGATGTCTTCGTTCAAAGTAACCTTATCGTAATCTTCCTGTTTTAAAGTAAAAACAAGTTCATAGTCTTCGCCGCCGCTTAATGCGCAGGCAGTAGGGTCAAGGCCAAATTTGAATGCTGCATTTCTGCTGTCTTCTGCAACAGGAATTTTTTCTTCGTACAGCCTGCAACCAAGATTACTCTGTTTACAGATGTGTAATAACTCGCTGCTTAAACCATCACTAACATCCATCATAGATGTTGGCGTAATATTATTTTTCTCAAAAAATTCTATTATGTCTTTTCTTGCTTCTGGTTTTAATAATTTACCTGTAATGTATTTTTCGCCTTCAAGATCTGGCTGCACATCCGGGCTTTCGAGCCAAATTTTTTTCTCTCTTTCTAAAAGGGTCAATCCTAAAAAAGCACCCCCTAAATCACCGCTCACACAAATTAAATCACCGCTGCCTGCAGTGCTGCGTTTTACATATTTATCAGGAGCAATCTCGCCAATCGCCGTTACAGAAATTACAAAACCTTTTTGCGCAGCGGAAGTATCGCCGCCAATTAAATCAACGCCGTATTTTTCGCAGGCAATATGGATGCCTTCGTAAAATTCATTCAATGCTTCCAGGCTAAAACGGTTGCTGATGCCTATGCTCACAGTGATATGCGTTGGCGTTGCATTCATCGCATAAATATCACTCAGGTTTACAATTACGCTTTTATAACCAAGATGTTTTAAAGGCGTGTACATTAAATCGAAGTGAACACCTTCCAGCAACAGGTCTGTTGTTATTACGGTTTGTTTACCAAAGTGGTCAATCACTGCGGCATCATCTCCGACACTTACAATGGTGGAAGCATTTTGTATCTCAAAATTTTTGGTGAGATGATCAATTAAACCAAACTCGCCGAGCGATGAAATTTCTGTTCGTAACTCACTCATAACTGTATCTCATTTTTAATTACCGCAATCAACTCCCCATGTATTTTCCCGTTTGTGGCCACAATTCCCGGCTGATATGGATTGTATGGGCTGCCGTTTAAATCTGTCACTTTTCCTCCGGCTTCTTCTACAATTAAATAACCTGCCGCACTGTCCCACGCCTGCAATTTGTGCTCATAAAAACCATCAAATCTTCCGGCGGCAACCCAGCAGAGATCAATAGCAGCACTCCCTAATCTGCGAACCGGAATACCTTTTCTTATCAGACGTTCAAATACCTGCAGCGGACCGTTGGGCATGTCTAAGTATGTATAAGGAAAACCCGTAACAAGGCAACTGGTACCTACATTGTCTTTATTGCTTACATGAATAATCTGATCGTTTAAAGTAGCGCCAAAACCTCTCTGCGCAAAGAAAAACTCATTCATAAACGGGTTATAAACGGCACCCATTTCCATGCGGCCTTCAATTTCAAAACCAATGCTTACACAACAAATCGGGATTCCATTTGCATAATTAATGGTGCCGTCGATTGGGTCAATGATCCATTTATAAACAGAGTTCTGCGCAAGTTCGCCAACCTCTTCGCTCATAATATAATGATCGGGGAAATCCTCTTTAATAATATCAATGATCACCTTTTCACTTTTGTAATCTACTTCTGTTACAAGGTCGTTTATACTCGATTTATTGCTTATGGTAAATGCCTTGTCGAAATATTCTTTTAAAACTGCCGCCGCAGCTTCGGTGGCTTTAAGTAAGGTTTGTTTAAACATGCGCAAATATAAGCCGGTACTTTTAAAGGGTAATTTGCAGGATAAGGAAATT
>JANXWM010000128.1 GCA_025351145.1 Chitinophagaceae bacterium | reverse complement strand
CCTGCTGTATCGTTCACTACCCTGTTCTTGCGAACAACGCAGCATACAACCGGTTTGATGGTGAGGGTTGCTCTGCTTCTCCCATCGAGAGACCTGCTCTCATCACAATGGCAGCTTCCCTGGACACACACAAAAGGTTTGACAATAGGCTGGCTGACGGAATAAATTTCGGTTATAAATCAATATCAGCAATGGTTCCAGCAGATATTACGCTATTGAACATTTGTTGTTATCCTTCGCCCTGGTTCGTGTCCCCACGAAACAGTTCTTCTAAATCTACGCTTAGGTAAAAGCCTTCGCCCTGGTTCGTGTCTCCACGAAACAGTTCTTCTAAATCTACGCTTAGGTAAAAGCTCAATTCATAATCCAACCGTACAAGAGTGCGACGCAACAATGCTTAATAGATATTCTAAAGCCCGGTACATAAATCTCTTTAACCTATGGCTTTTGCTGGGCGCGGTTTGCCTTGCGCTGATCATCTTCATCGTCCATCTCTACGCCTTTTGTAACGGTTCTCCAGTCTATATCGCGGTGGTATTTTTTCATGGCCAAATTTGCATCAAAAACTTCCTTTGAAGGGATGAGCGGGGAATAGGTTGAGTAATCTGGCTTGCCTGTAAAGAAATCCTGCAAACCCGTTGCAGTAGCATCGTACTGGTTTACATAAGGCACGTTGAGAATGTTGTAGATCATTTTTAAAATTGAACCAAAATTGGCGTGCTCATGCGAGGTGTAACCATGCTTTACATAAGGCCCTGCCAGCATTAATATACTGCGGTGTGCATCTATATGGTCAACGCCGCCCTGCGGGTCATCTTCGGTAACAACTACCAGCATATTTTTCCAGTAAGGCGTGCCGGAAAGAAACTGGATAATGCGGCCAAGCGCAAGATCATTGTCGGCCACATAAGAATGATAAAAGGGGTAACCATCTTCCGGCCTTGGGCCTGCGGTATGATCGTTTGGCAACTGGATTGTAACGAGCGAGGGCATTTGCTTTTTGCCTGTTAACCACATTTTGGTGAACTCAGTTTCAAACTGCTGTACGCGAAACTGATCGGGAATATTGGTATTAAAACCCGCATAGTTGTGGCTTGTTTTTGGCCACAGCGCCTTTTGCATGGGAACCATTACACCATGACCCGAACCGGTAGCAGTATCGTACCAGTCTTCGCGGTTATGCGCTGTTTCGTTGGCTTCGCCAAAATTGTAAAAAGAAACTTTGCTGCGGTCCATCGCTTCCCAAATACCGCCCCTTTCTGCGTAGTCTTCAGGATCCATGCTGCCGGTAGAACCGGGGAACCTTCTGCCGGATGCTTTGGAAAATGGTTTAGCGGTTTTATCTACACTTGAATTGGCTTCAACCCACTCGTTGGGTATAACGCCCATCATCCAGTGGTGGCCATGAATGGAGGCATCACTGTCGCAATAAAAGTTATCGGAGAAAGCAAACTTACCGGCGATCTTTAAGTGATTGGGAGCCACGTTTACATGCACGGCTGTTTTATCCTTGCCCATGATGTTTACATTCACTCCAAACCGGGCAATAGTTGAATCGCCGTTGCCGGTTTTCATCTGGCCAAGTACCTCATCGTAAGTGCGGTTTTCTTTGGTGATGTACACGATGTATTTAATGGGGCTTTTTCTTATGCCGGGTAAAACAGGTAAAGGATTTTTAGGGTCGTCTTTTGCATCGGCCACAGTAAAAGTATTTGCGATTGCCTTTTTTGTAAAGCTGGTTAATTCAACAGCATCGGGGATTTGTATCTTTTGAAAAGTGCCCATTTGCACATCGCCAATATAAGTGCCTACTTCAGTAACTTTATAATCTTTTCCACCATTCGGGCCAGCACCATAACCACGAATGGAAACCACGTACAAATTTTTTCCATCAGGCGAAACACGCACCCTTGAAGGGCCCCAGCCGGTTGGTATCAAACCCTTTGTGGTCTTTGTTTCAATATCAATTACCGCAACTGCATTAAAGCCAAGCAATGCCACATACAATGTTTTTTCATCTGCACTCATAGTGATACCAAAGGGCAACAGGCCGCGATATTTGTCGATCATCGGGGCAACCTTAACCGGGATATTCCCCGCCAGTTTATGTTCCCTGTAATCAATAATGGTAATATTATCGTTGGTAGCATTGGTAACATAAGCATACTCTTTACCAACAACAAGTGAGTTAGGGCTTGCACCGCCAACCACTTCAGCACCTTCAATCATTTCGCCAATCTGGTAACCGGGTTTGTAGCGGTCTGTTACTTTGTTTTTTGCAAGGTCAATCACATACACGCTCATGGCCTCTGGTGCAAGCGGGCTGCCAACACCGGGTATATTCCTGCCATTTAATTTGTAGCCGTTAATAGACTCTTTGGTTCCATTACCATAAGGGTGCCAGGGCAGCAACATGCTGTCGTAATTCTGTGGTGTAATATCCCCTATCAAAGGATAATCATACATACCCACATTTGCTACAAATGCAAGCTGATGGTCTGGGCTTAATGCCAAACCGAAAGGCTGCCTGCCGGTTGGTATGGAAGCGGTAATTTTTCTTGTTGCAAGGTCTATCCTTACCATCCTGAAATTGCCGCGGTCGAGTACCAGCAATTCATTTGTGTTATCGTTGTACACAAGGTCACTTGTAAAGCTGTCGCCAAAATCCACGCCATCCACTACACCGTTTAATGAAATAGAATCGAGCCTTTTAAAGTTTTCAATATCGTACACAATCACCGATCCATTATCGCCTGCACTAAGGAAAACGGTTTTGTTGTCTTTACCAAAAGCAACGCCCAGGAAAGAGCCGTTTGCCAGTGGCGACGGAATTGCCTGCTCATAAACTTTTCGCTCAAAAGCAGGCCGGTCGCTGCCGGGTATATCGCCAACCCAACCCACCATGGTGCTCTTCAAAGTTTCATTGTCAATCACGGTAAAAACGCCGTCATGCAAGGTTACGGTTTTGCTGCCATCGGGCGAAACGGCCATGCCAAAAGGGTCATGCGAAATCGGGATCGTTTTTCCTGCAGGTGTTACATACCGGCCGCTGGGCAAAACAGAAATGCCGTTTTTATCAATATGCGTAAACTCAGCATTGCCCGGAACAGATAAGGTTTTCAATTGCGCCAAACCTGGCAGATAAACCAATATGCAGAAGGATAAAAGGCAAAGAAAAAACCTTGACATAGCTAAATGTTTAAATGAATTAAGAGGCGATTAAGGTACAACTATCACGACCGAAATCAACAGAATTTGGTGAAGTAATTTAAAGTTTACGATATAATAATTTTGAAGCCATTGCTACGCCGAAGTTTTACAGAGAATTTTTATAGGTCAGGCCAAAGAATATACATGAAGCTTCCGTTGCGTCGCACTCTTGTACGTTTTGGAACATTATTCAGCTACAGGCTGCACGCTATAAGCCGCTGGCAAAAAATACAGCAGCTTGCATGTGCAGCCTAAAGCTCATAGCTATTCTGCGGTACAAGAGTGCGACGCAAGGAACGATGATCAGGGCATCGAATGCTGGTAACAAAAAAAGTTCATTATTATATTGTTAACCCTGCCCGCAGTTGTATGCCCCGCTTGCAAATACAGCATAAAGTGATTAACTTAACGCATCATTAAAACACAAAGAAAATGGGTGTAATGCTACAGGCGTTTTACTGGGATTGCCCTAAAGAAGAAAACCAGGAATTTGAATGGTGGAATTTTGTAAAAGCTAAAATTCCTTCTTTGCAAGCAACAGGCTTTACTGCACTCTGGCTTCCACCTGCGAATAAAGCTGCCAACATTGGTGGTATGTCTATGGGCTATGACCCTTATGACTTTTACGACCTTGGAGAATTTGATCAAAAGGGTTCGGTTAAAACATGGTTTGGCTCAAAAGACGAATTGATTGATTTGATAAAAGCCATTCACGATAACCGTATGCAGGTGTATGCCGACTTTGTTTTGAATCACAGCAACGGCGCTGATGAGCAGGAGGTAAACCCGCTGGACAATAAACTTAGATGGACAAAGTTTACACCTGCCAGCGGCAAGTTTGCAAGAGACTGGACATGCTTTCATCCCTCTTCATTTGAAAGATGGGACGATAAGGAATTTGGAGAAATACCCGACCTGTGTCACCGTCACCCTTATGTGTACAGCGAAATGCTTGAACTGGCAAGATGGATGATTGAGGATATTAGATTTGATGGTTTCAGGTATGATTTTGTTTTGGGTTATAGTGGTTGGTTAGTGAAGTCAATACTCGAGAGGATTTATACAAAAGAACATACAACCAACTTTGCCCCGTTTGGTGTGGGTGAATGCTGGGATAATGATCAAACCATTGATCAATGGCTGGATGAAGTAAATAACTGGAGCGACAATCCCGGAACTGCATTTGATTTTCCATTGAGGGATAAGCTCAAAAACCTCTGTGATGATTATGGATACAGCATGATGAATATGATTTCGGGCGGTACACTAAGCGACGACCGGCCATCCAGTGCGGTTACGTTTGTGGAGAACCATGATATTATGCGTACAAACCCTGTGGTTAACGATAAGATGATGGCTTATGCCTGGATACTTACGCACGAAGGTTATCCCTGTGTGTTTTGGTATGATTATTTTAACCTTAACCTTGCACAGGAAGAAACGCAGAACGGCATTGCCGCATTAATAAAAGTGCACGAACAATATGCAGTTGGCAACAAAGATATATTGTACACCGATGATGATGTTTATATTATGGAGAGAGAAGGTGTAAATAACCAGCCCGGGCTCGTTTTTGTACTCAACAATAATGGCGATAACTGGCAGGGCAGGCACGTAAAAACCAATACCGTTAATGCAAGGTTTGAAGCAATAGCATGGAGAGGTAAAAACGATTTAGGCAAACCAGAAGATGAATGGACCGATGCAAATGGTAACGCAGAATTTTGGGCGCCGCCACGTGGCTATGCAGTGTATGTAATTGCATGATTTATTTTGAGCCGGGCAGAAGAATATGTATGAAACTTCCGTTGCGTCGCACTCTTATACATTTGGAATATGACTGAGCTTTTATCTAAGCGCAGATTGAAGCGCAGAAAAGCTTTCGCATAAAATACGCCCCATTAATAGCCCTTCAAATCAATTGCATCCGTTTCATTTAATGCAACTTTTTTGCCCATCTTTTTTTGAATAATTTTAAAGTGATGCTGCTCTTCTTCGCTTACTAATGAGATAGCTTCTCCGGCAGATTCTGCACGCCCTGTTCGGCCAATGCGGTGTATGTAATCTTTTGGGGAGCGGGGCAGTTCATAGTTAATTACGTAAGGCAGAAATTGTATGTCAATACCACGCGATGCAAGATCGGTCGCTACGAGCACCCGAAGTTTGCCTGCCTTAAAATTATTGAGTGTATCTGTCCTCGTTCCCTGGCCTTTTTTGCTGTGCAATGCCGCAGCTTCAATGCCATTTATTTTTAGTTTTTCCACCACACTGTCAGCCCTGTGAACTGAAGAAGTAAATACCAGCACCTGCTGCATATTTTGTTCTTTAATTAACCAGCGCAGCAATGGCCCTTTTCTTTCTTCGGCCACTGAATAAGCGAGTTGTTTTATAAGGTCAAGGTTATCATCTTCATCAATTATTTCAATCTTTAACGGGTTATGTAAAAGCAGTTCGGTAATGGTATCAATATCCTTGCCCAGCGTGGCGGAGAAGAGCAGGTTTTGCCGCTTTACCGGCAGCAGTGAAAAGATTTTACTGATCTCTTCTTTAAAGCCGAGGTTAAGCATTTTGTCGGCTTCATCCAGCACAAGTGTATCAACAGAAGAAAGATGTAAAGCTTTTACAGAAACAAGGTCAAGCAAACGGC
>JANXWM010000106.1 GCA_025351145.1 Chitinophagaceae bacterium | reverse complement strand
ATAAAAAGCACCACACTAAGTATAACAGGCAGCATTATTATTTACCCGGCTTTTTAGAACTATGGATCTTTGCTTGCGTCGCACTCTTGTACTGCAGAAATTTTACTGAGCATAGAACAGCCCGTAGATTTATTGAAACATTTAGACTACAAGATTATTCAAAAAAAAAGCCACTGCGTAAAAACGCAATGGCTATACTTACTAATCCATCGTAAAATTTATGCTTCGGCTACACCGGTTTGTGCTTCTTTTAATTTAGCGCGTATTTTTCCTTCGATTTCATTGGCCAATTCCGGGTTATCTTTCAACAGTTCTTTTACTGTATCGCGTCCCTGACCCAGTTTATTGGTATTATAACTAAACCAGCTTCCACTCTTTTGAACAATACCCAGTTCTACCCCCATGTCAATAATTTCTCCCACTTTGCTGATGCCTTCTCCAAAAATAATATCAAACTCTGCACTGCGGAAAGGTGGAGCTACTTTATTCTTTACCACTTTTACTTTAGCACGGTTGCCTACAGCCTCATCACCATCTTTTATCTGTGCAATACGACGTATATCCAAGCGCACTGATGCATAAAATTTTAATGCATTACCGCCGGTTGTAGTTTCGGGGTTACCAAACATTACACCGATCTTTTCGCGCAACTGGTTAATGAAAATACAAACAGTATTGGTTTTATTAATGGTTGCAGTAAGCTTACGCAAAGCCTGGCTCATTAACCTGGCCTGTAAACCCATTTTACTGTCGCCCATTTCGCCTTCTAATTCGCTTTTGGGTACAAGAGCTGCCACTGAATCTATTACTACAACATCTAAAGCTCCGGAGAGAATTAAACGGTCGGCAATTTCTAATGCCTGTTCACCATAATCAGGCTGAGAGATCAATAAATTGTCTACATCCACTCCCAACTTTTGCGCATACGCACTGTCGAAAGCATGCTCCGCATCAATAAATGCGCAAATGCCGCCTTTTTTCTGTGCTTCTGCAATAATATGTGTAGCAATGGTGGTTTTACCACTCGACTCAGGCCCGTAAATTTCAATCACCCTTCCTCTTGGTACGCCACCAATGCCCAATGCCGCATCAAGGCCAATAGAACCGGTAGAAATTACCTCCATAGGCGCTTCCACCTTATCTCCCATCATCATTACACTGCCTTTGCCGTAATCTTTATCTATCTTGTCTATTGTAAGTTTTAGCGCCTTAAGTTTGTCTGCGTTGCTCATATTATTATCTGTTTATTCGTCAAATATAATCAGGTGGTAAAACTAAAGTAAAATAATTATCAACACTAATTTTATTAGTATTTTTTTGATAAACATTTTGGTAGCCGGCAATTATACAGATGGCATCGGCTCTTGCGTCGCACTCTTGTAAGTTCTGTTATTTATTCAACTTCAGGCTGTATGTTTAAATGGTTGCAAATGTGCAGCAGGTAATAACCACAGCCCAAAGATGAAAATAGATATGCAGTACACGAGTGCGACGCAACAATGTTTAATAGCATTACTGATGCCTGGTACACAAAACTATTGGTTTACAATACTCATCATCGTTTCGGGATAACGTGAACCTTTGGCTACCCCTTTAGGTGCAATGATATTGATTTCATCAAGCTCTTCATTGGTAAAACTTACATTTAATGCCCCAGCATTTTCTTCAAGATATTTGATGCGCTTGGTGCCGGGAATGGGGAATATATGATCGCCCTGCGCCATTACCCAGGCCAGCGCCAGTTGAGCAGCAGTGCAGTTTTTCTTTGCAGCCAGTGCCTGAAGCTTTGCAACCAGATCAAGATTTTTTTGAAAATTTGCACCCTGGAAACGCGGTGAAAAGCGGCGGTAATCCGTTTCCTCGAAATCTTCGAATTTTTTAATTTGCCCGGTTAAAAAACCACGGCCCAGCGGGCTATATGCAACGAACGCAATACCCAATTCTTTGCAGGTTTGCAGCAAGTCATCTTCCGGTTCGCGGCTCCATAAAGAGTATTCTGTTTGCAACGCCGTGATTGGGTGTACTGCATGCGCTGCACGCAAAGTAGCAGGAGAAACCTCTGACAAGCCGATGGCTTTTATTTTACCTTCTTTCACCAGTTCGGCCATGGCTGCAACGGTTATCTCTATTGGCGTTGCAGGATCTTTTCGGTGGAGATAATAGAGATCAATTACTTCTACATCAAGCCTTTTAAGGCTCGCTTCGCAGGATTGTTTTACGTAAGCCGGCGTGCCGTTCAATCCTCTAATCAATGGATTTAAAGGATCGCGTACAATACCGAATTTAGTAGCGAGTGTTACTTTATCTCTGTAGCCTTTTATGGCTTTACCAACTAAAACTTCATTCTTGTGCGGGCCGTAAGCATCGGCTGTATCTAAAAAAGTAATGCCCAGTTCAAAAGCCCGGTTAATGGTTTTTAAAGATTCTTCATCATTTGTTTCGCCATAAAATTCACTCATGCCCATACAGCCCAAACCCAGTTCGGAGGCTGCTAAACCCTGTGTGCCCAATGATTTAATTTTCATAGATTTATTTTAATTGAATAATAATGGAAGTTAAAGTTCTTTATAAAATTGCCCCGCAAAAAATGTATTATTGAATGTTTAATAAAATACTCCGTAATTCGCAAAGCTGAAAATACGATTTGAAACTATCTGTCATCATAGTAAACTATAATGTAAAATATTTTTTAGAGCAATGCCTTTGCTCTGTGATGCAGGCTATTCAGCAGGTTGATGCCGAAGTAATAGTAATAGATAATTGCTCAACGGATGGCAGTATCGAATACCTGAAAAAAAAATTCACTAAAGTAAAATTCATTGTTAATGAAAAAAACGAAGGCTTTGCAAAGGCAAACAATACTGCATTAAAACAATGCCGGAGTGAGTTTATTTTATTCCTTAACCCGGATACAATTATACCCGAAAATATTTTAGAAAACTGCATCAGCTTCTTTCAGCAACATGAAAATGCCGGGGCGGTTGGCGTAAAAATGATTGATGGCAGTGGCAAGTTTTTACCGGAAAGCAAGCGTTCATTTCCCTCCCCTTTAATTTCCTTTTTTAAGTTGTGCGGGCTTGCGGATCTTTTTCCAAAGTCAGCATTGTTCAACAGGTATGCATTAGGTTATCTTCCACAAAATGAAATAAACGAAGTAGATGTTTTGTGCGGTGCATTCATAATGGCAAAAAGAAATGTTCTTAAAAATATTAGCGGATTTGATGAGGCATTTTTTATGTATGGTGAAGACATTGATTTATGCTACCGCATACAGCAGCAGGGCTTCAAAATATTTTATCTCGGCACTGAAACAATCATACATTTTAAAGGTGAAAGTGCCCGCAAAGGCAGCCTTAATTATGTTCGTATTTTTTACCGGGCCATGAATGTTTTTGTAAAAAAACATTATAAAGGAAGCAATGCAGGATTAATGATTTTCTTTCTGCAGGCCGGCATTTATTTAAGAGCTGCACTAAGTTTAATTGCATCTCCGTTCCGCAGACTTTTCAAAAATAATGCAAGTAAAACTTTAGCTGTCTCAGCCCCTGTTTTGCTCATCGGCGATGCTGCTTCAACAGCAGAAGCAGAAATGATTATTTGCAAAAGCAGGAGCGGGGCGACGATAAAAAAAACTGATTTTACGAATCAGAAAATCCCGCTTACTATTGAACCTATTGAGATCGTTTTATGTACCGGGCAACTTTCGTACAATGAAAGCATAAGTCTTGTTCTCAGTACAAAAAATAATCATCAGTTTAAATGGCATGGGCTGCATACAGGCAGCGTAGCAGGCAGCATTAACAAAAAGTTTACCGGAATGATATATAGTTTAGAAGATTAGCGGCAGCTTATATAAATTAAGCTTCTTTGCTTATCGGAATGAAAGATTATTAACCCATCAGAAGATTCATTGTGGCATCGCCTGTTGCGTCGCACCCTTGTACTTTCAGAACATAAAGCGGCAGGAAAGGCCATTGTAATAAGCTGTCAAACTATTTTATAATTCTTATAATCGAAAGGGCGTTTACCGGTTATTTTTTCAATAACATTTTTAAACCTGTCTTTTAGTTTGAGGTTATTATAGGAGAGATCATACGAGAATTGCCAGTTCATGAGGTTAATGCGTTCCTGCATAACTTTAGGATGGGTGCCGTTAAATTTTTTTAGGGCATCAATGTGCGAATAATCAAATGGCCCATCATATTCATTTGCTTTTTTATCGTTCCAATGCTGGTTACTGCCAGCCCAAAAGCGGCCAAAATTATTGTACTTCGCCTGCATCGCTTTTGGTTCACGGACCCAGCCATAATGATGAATGCTGGCGTTTAAAGGTATTACATTTAATTTTTCATTTTGGCCCTTTCGAAAGCCCTGGGCATCGCGGTAAGAATAAATACTTTTATCGTTTTTTATAACCCGGATCTCGTTCCTGTACCAGCGGGATGATGAACCCAGATAATCAAATGAGCCATAGAAATGGTGGTACTTAAAAAGCAGGCCATCTACGGTTTTATCGTCTTTATATTTTTGCATGGCACTGTATACTTCATCATAGCCATCTTCATGAAATATTTCATCGCCCTGTATATAAAAACACCAGTCTGTGTCTTCGTCAACTGCATGAAAGGCCTTGTTTGTTTCATCTGCAAGTACACGGCCACCTTCTTTTAAATCTTCGTTCCACACGGTATCTAAAATTCTGACTTTCTGCGGACTGACAGAGGATACAAGTTCCCGTGTGGTATCATTAGAATTGCCAACAGCTACAACCATAGTATCGCATAAAGGAAGTATTGAAAGTAAGGCTTCCTTTATAGGATATTCGAATGTAACTGCGTTTCTTATAAAACTGAAACCGGTAACTTTCATACATCAATATTACGCAACAAAGTAAACAAAAACCAAAGCAGGCCGGGTAACCTGCTTATTAAGCATTTTGTTTTTTTCTTATACATTCTTGCTGCCAATGAAAAAAGCGGCGGCGGCGAGGCCTGTATCTTTTAGTACCATACTCATAGCCATTTGATCTCCCCCAATTAAATGGGGCAGATGTATAGTAAGTACAAAAATCAGCAGCAATGTACCCAGTAAATAACCAGCGGGTTTTACTTTCTTATTCAATATAAATGCAAGTGCTGCAAGGGTTAGCGCAACTCCGGTTAAATATACCCAGATTATGCCTCCTTGAATAAATGAAGGAACCATGCCGCTCATGCCTGCTGCATTTGACAGGTGGAAAAAACCAAACACAAGGATTGAAAGTGCAAATACAATTTGGGATAGCCTTGAAACAGTATTGTTGTTCATAAATAAAGGGGTTTGAAGAAGGAAATTATGAAATTAAGTTAATCAGAAAATAAAACTTTTTACACATACGGGAAACAGAAATGCAACTGCTGCAATAGCTCGCATTTTGTGATATAAATTTTATCTTAATTGTTGATGTACCCAGATTAAAGAAAGTTTAGCGAAACCAGGACTGACTAACCTGATGCCGCAGCTCACTTAAGATATGCAGATGAAGTGCTTGCGACGCAACCGGGATGCCATGAAAAGATTAGCTGGTATCAAACTTTTTATTCTTCTCTTTTCTCTGGCCTCATTTGGGGGAAAAGAAGTACATCCTGTATTGATGGCTGATTGGTCATTAACATGCATAAACGATCTATGCCGATGCCAATACCGCTTGTGGGTGGCA
>JANXWM010000079.1 GCA_025351145.1 Chitinophagaceae bacterium | reverse complement strand
CCCTTATATTGCAGAGAAAATTTACCAGCAGGCGTTGCAACTTGAGCAGGTAATATTTGCGGGCTTTACACACCAGCCTGCGGTTGATCTTGCCGAAAGATTATTGCAAATATTGCCCGGCAACTGTTCAAAAATTTTCTATAGCGATAATGGTTCTACATCAACTGAGGTTGCTTTGAAAATGGCTATTCAATATTGGTGGAATAAAACCGATTTAAAAAGAAACAAAATTCTTGCTTTTAAAAACTCATATCACGGCGATACTTTCGGGGCTATGAGCGTAAGTGACCGCAGTGTTTTTACACTTGCATTTCATGATCTTCTTTTTGAAGTGATTTTTATTGATACACCAACACAGGAAAATATTGGTGAAATAAAAACGGTGATTCATAAACATGCAAATGAAATTGCTGCATTTATTTACGAGCCTTTGGTGCAGGGTGCCGGCGGCATGAAGATGTATGACAGTTACCTGATGAACAAATTATTAAACACTGTAAAACTGAACGATATTATTTGTATTGCAGACGAAGTAATGACAGGCTTTGGCCGCACCGGAAAACTTTTTGCAAGTGCACACATGCTGCAGCACCCCGATATTATTTGCATGAGCAAAGGATTAACCGGGGGCACTATGGCGCTGGGCGCAACTGCCTGCAACGATAAAATTTACAATGCATTTTTAACCGATGATAAACTGAAAACTTTTTTTCACGGGCACTCGTTTACGGCTAATCCAATTGCCTGTTCTGCAGCGCTTGCAAGCATGGATTTGCTTCAACAAACTGCTACTGTTAATGCAATCGAATGGATAAGTGATGAGAATAAAAAATTTATTCTACAACTTGAAGACAGCTTCGGGAACAGCGCAAATAAACCGTATAAAAACTTAAGATGCCTTGGGACTATTCTTGCTTTTGAACTACGGCAGGGCAAAGATGAATACCTCAATAATATAAGCGCGGTAATTACGCAAAACTGCCTGCAGCAGGGCGTTTACATGCGGCCGCTTGGTAATACGGTTTATATAATGCCGCCCTATTGCATAACCGCAGAAGAAATAAAAAAAGTTTACGATACCATTCTTTTGCTGCTGAATAATTGGGTTAGTTTATAACAAGCGTAGTATAAAATTTTTATTTTTTTTTTGAGCCGAACAGCAGTTCTTTACTGATCGTTCCTTGCGTCGCACACTTGTACGGTAAATCATTATTCAGCTTTCAACAGCCCGGATGCGCATTATTTAAGGGAATAAATATCTCCATTTTTTTTATTTGCATTTGGCATAAGAATTACATAATTCGCTTGCTGTTTCTGTCGCCCAATGATATGTAGTACAAGTGTGTGACGCAAGAGGTGATGCCATGGAAATCTTCAGCCCGGTTCATAAAATTATTGCCATCATCTATAAACCACAAACTATAAACTTCAAATATTTACCACCTTGCTATAATTTTAAAATTAAGCAACCTCGGTGTAAGGCGGTTGGGGATGGTGTAAGTGGTATTGGAGAAATCTTTTATTAGTTGGTAACTGATAGTATTCGCACGGTCTACCACATTGAAAATTTCGAGAGAGGCCCAAATATTGTCGAAGCCAAGGAATGGGGAATGACTCCTTCTTTTGCTTTGCGCATCGAGCAGCAATGCGCTGAAACCCATATCTACACGTATATACGGCTCAATGAACAAAGCATTGCGGTAGTGGGCATTGCCGGGAATATTGTAAGGCAGGTTGCTTCCGTAGAGCGTATTGAGGTAAACTTTAAAATTTTTGTTGGTACTTAGATAATCCTGGAAAAACATACCGAAAGTAACGAGCCTGTCAGTTGGGCGGCGCAACCAGCCAACCGCATTTGTAGTGCTGTCGGCAGGAATTTTATCCGGTGTTGAGGGGCCGATAATTTCGCCTGCTGCATTTTTATAAGTGGTATAGGAATCGTTATCTAAATTTTCTTTAGTGCGCATAATGCCAATGCTTAACCAGCTTTCTGCGTCTTTAACTATTTCTCCGAATAAACGTGCTTCAATACCTGCGGCATAAGCTTTGGCGGAGTTTTCGCCATAATAACGCATGCGTACATTGTCAATATCATAAGGCACCACGTCGGTGATGTTTTTATAGTAAGCTTCGGTAGTAAACCTTGCAGCACGTTGAAAGAGTTTGAAATTATAATCAATCCCGGTGCTAACCTGCACACTTTTTTGCGATTTAAGATTGTAGTTGATGCTGCCATCGAAGCGGCGCATTTCACGGTAAAAAGGAGGTTGATCATATACACCCGCAGCACCACGAATCACGATATCTTTTTTCCATGAAACTGGTTTAAATGAAAAGCCCAAACGTGGTGAAAGAAGAAACTCTTTATTTAACGTATTGTAGTTGTACCGTACGCCTGCCTGTAATGTAAAACCTGATGAATCGTTGAAGCGGATATTATCCTGTATATAACCACTGAAGCGGGTTATGCCAAAATCTGCATTGCTATTGGTGGAACTAAAGAGGTTAAGCTGACCGGGGTGATCAGGTAATGAATAACCAGCCGAATCTTTATATTCCCATTCATTCAGGTGATCGCTTACTATCTGGCGTTCGATCGTATTGCCCCATTGCAAAAAGTTTTTGCCTTTATCAAGGCTTCCTTTATGTGTGGCGCTCCATACATCGATATTTAATTTATTACGTGCATAATTTTGATTTACACCTGCACCAAGCGGGTTTATAATAGAACCATTTGTGCCGCTGTTGGGATCAAAATCACGCGGCCCAAAAAGGTATGCGCCGGTAATATCAATATTCTCCTGCTCGTTATCGTTGAAATAACTTAGCATCCATTTTAACTGTAGTTTTTTATTGGGCTGGTTAACACTAGTTAAGCCAACGAAACTGGTACTGTACTGGTCTTTTTCCTGACCTTCAAAGAAAATATCAAGCCCAAGCGAAGAAGAATAAAGTGGTGAAAAAACACCAGAAGTTAATTGGCTCTCTTTTGGAAAAAAAGTGAATTTGGTTTTTGATAAATTGGCCAAAGCTTCTAATCTCCATTTGTTGCTTACCTGCCATGTAACTAATAATTGCAGGTCGGCAGAAGATGGGATATAATTACCTGTAGTTTCCTGGCTGCTTAGTAAATTCCTGTTGCTGCGGTTACGTACACCAAACAGGTAAGTTACTTTATTATTTTTTGCTGTGCCTTCTAAATGAACGCCTTGCTCCAATAAGCCAAAATAAGCGGAACCGCTGTTGCGTGTGGGTTTGCGGTAAGTAACATCGAGTACAGAGCTCATCTTGTCACCATATTTTGCCTGGAAACCTCCATTATAAAATTTTACATTGCCGGTAAGTTCGGGGTTAATAAAACTCAAGCCTTCCTGCTGGCCACTACGCACCAAATAAGGGCGGTAAATCTCAAAATCATTTACATAAACCAGGTTTTCATCATAGCTGCCGCCACGCACTGAATACTGAGATGTAAGCTCATTATTACTGCCAACCAAAATCTTAATGAGGCTTTCAATACCACTGATTGGTGAGGGGTTTACGAGTGCTTTTGATGCATCGATATTTATAAGCCCTGCCTGCCTTCTTTCCCTTTCATCTTTTACGGTTATGGCTTCTAACTCTTTTGTATAATGTTGCAGTTTAATAATAACATGCTCCTGTTCATCTGAACTGAGGTAAAAATTTTTCTGCACAGGAAGGTACCCGGTATAACTGAAGATTAGCGCTAAAGGTTTTCCTGCTGTTATATTGATTTTAAAATAACCGGTATCGTTTGTAATAGTTTTTTTCTCTATGTTAAGTATTTGAACTGTAACACCAGCCAAAGGTTTATCCTCTTCATTAAGAACAATCCCGCTTATGAATGCAGTTTTTTTTTGTGCCTGCATTTGGCTGCATGAACAACAAAAAAATAACAAAACAGAGAACCGGAATAATTTTTGAAACATAGTTGTATATCAGGGTTTGAAGATACGTATTGAAATGAAATAAGAAAATCACAATTCTTTTAACATAAATTATTGTATTCGTTCATAATTGATTTAACAATATGTTTATACTTTGCACAAAAAATAATAATCATGAAAAAACTTCTTACATTGATTTCCCTTGCTGCTTTAGTTTCAGGTTCAATATTCGCACAACGGTTAAAGACCGAGGATTTTAACTATGCCTCTGGTGTTTTAACATCCGTTAGCACCGGGAACTGGATACAGGCTAAAGATAATGCCCAATTTGTTCAGGTAGTTTCAGGTAATATGACTTACCCAAACTATTCAACAAATCCCATAGACGGCAGTGCACACATGGAACTTGCTGCAATTCATGGATCGGCTGAAGACGTTTATACTGAATTTACCCCACAAAGCGGCTCCACTACAATTTATGCCAGCTTTCTTCTTAAAGTTTTGCTCAATGACAACCTGGTTTCTCATGACAGTGTGGCTACTGCAAATTATTTTGCTGCTTTTTTATCACCGTCAAGTACAACAGCTTATGCGGCAAGAGTGGCAATAAGAAAAGGTGTTGCGCCCGGTACTTACAATTTGGGTATATCTTCTCAATCAGACAAGAATACCCCAATAGTATGGGCACCTGCTGATTATATACTTAATTCTGTAAACCTTGTAACTGTAGGGTACCAGTTTATAGCAGGCGATTTTAATGATGTTTCAAAACTTTGGGTAAATCCGGCCATTGTTCCAAATGAGCCTGCACCTTTAGCAAGTTCAGTTTATAATGGAAAAGAAACTAAAGATGGTTTGGGGCGTTTAGCTTTTCGCCAGGATGATGATGGGGCAAATGGATCTACGCCGGCTGCATGGATCGATGCCATCAAAATTTCTACTTCATGGACAGATGCTACCTTGCCTTTGTCACTTACTTCGTTCAGTGTTGTAAATAAAAATGGTTTTGCAGGCCTTACCTGGCAAACAGTGAATGAAATAAACTTAAAGCAGTTCGAAATTCAAAAAAGTTCAGATGCCAGAACATTTACAACTATCACAAATGTTACTGCTAAAAATGCCGCATCTGTAAATACATATTCATTTACTGATGGTAAAGCATTGGCAGGTACTGCCTATTACAGGATTAAAGCAGTTGATAACAGCGGAAGCTTTGTTTACAGCGGTGTTGTTTCTATTAATGGTAAAATTGCTGTAAACATTAATGTATTCCCTAATCCGGTTGCAAACAATCTGGTTCTTTCACATCCAAAAGCCGGTGTTAATGCATCAATGCAGATAATCAGCATGGACGGTAAAGCTGTATCCTTAACAATCATTCAGCAGGATGCAGTACAAACAAGCATAGATGTTTCTAAACTTGCCAAAGGAAATTACTTTGTGGTATTTACCAACGGAAGCGATAAGCAGTCTTTAAAATTTGTAAAACAATAAACGAACAGGGTTCCTTATAATCAGACCTCCCCTAAGTATAGTGGGAGGTTTTTTATTGACATAATAATACCGTACACACAACCGATTCAATAATCTATTTACTTTGCAAAAAAATAGATTCTTATGAGAAAACTAATTACACTCGTTTTTATTGGTGCTTTAACAGCAGGTACGGTATCTGCTCAACGTTTAAAAACCGAAGATTTTAACTACTCTGTTGGTCAGTTAACCTCTGGCGGAAGTGGTGGTAATGTTAGTGGTGGTAACTGGATTAGCAACAGTGGTACTGCAAAATATATCCAGGTTCTTGCAGGGAGCCTCACTTACCCCAATTATAATACAAACCCTGCGCCTAACAGCGCACATATTTTACTTGATTCAGTAAAAGGTTCTGCTGAAGACATTTATACTGATTTCGATTCAGTAACAAGCGGTACCCTCTATGCAAGTTTCCTGCTTAATGTTGCCATTAACGATCAGCTTGTGGCGCACGACAGTGTTGCAACTGCTAACTATTTTGCAGCATTCTTATCAGGTACAAGTACGTCTTCTTATACTGCAAGATTAGCAATCAGAAGAGGTGCTGCTGTGGGTACCTACAACCTGGGTATTTCTTCACAGTCTTACAAGAATACAGCAATCGTATGGGCACCTGCTGACTATGCATTGAATACAACAAATCTTGTAACAATCGGGTACACTTTTATTGCAGGCGATTCTACTGACATCTGTAAACTTTGGGTAAACCCAGCCAACGTTGCTGTAGAACCTGCACCTTTAGCAAGTTCAGTTTACAACGCAAAAGAATCTAAAAATGGATTGGCACGTTTAGCATTTCGCCAGGATGATGATGGCGCAAGAGGTTCTACTCCCAAAGCACAGATCGATGCAATCAAAATCTCCACTTCATGGTCCGATGCTACTTTGCCATTGTCACTTACTTCTTTCAGCGTAGTAAATAAAAATGGTTATGCAGGTCTTAACTGGCAAACATGCAACGAAATAAATGTGAAGCAGTTCGAAATCCAGAAAAGCCAGGACGCAAGAACATTCACTGTTATTGCAAATGTTCCTGCAAAAAATGCAGGTTGCGCAACTACGTATTCTTTCACAGATGGAAAAGCTTTAGCAGGCATTGCATATTACAGAATTAAAACCATCGATAACAACGGCGCATCAATATACAGCGGCATTGTTTCTATCAATGGTAAAACAACTGTAAACATCAATGTATTCCCTAACCCGGTTGCAAACAGCCTGGTACTTTCACATCCAAAAGCAGGTGCCAATGCTTCAATGCAGGTAATCAGTATGGATGGCAGACCGGTAGCTTTAACTACTATTCAGCAGGACGCCATACAAACAAGTATTGATATTTCAAAACTCGCCAAAGGAAATTACTTTGTAGTATTCACCAACGGCACCGACAAACAATCTCTGAAGTTTGTAAAACAATAATTAAATCATCTTTTTATAGAATGCCTCCTGCAATTTAAGCAGGAGGTTTTTTATGCAACTATTTTGAACCCAACAAATGAACATCTTTGATGCTTTACTTGCGTCGCACTCTTGTACTTTATAACTTATTGGAGCTTGAGAGCGAAGGGGCTGTGCGTAACGCTTACTTATTCGCTGGCTTTGCGAAAGTTTTATTCATACATTCGCATATATACAAGTTGTGTATTATTTTTATGTAAACCTGCTGCCAATTGCATCAGCCTATTATGATTAGAATCTTATTTTTCTCTTTTTATTTCTTTTTACACTCGGCATTTAAACAGATAAACCCAAAACAAGCAGAAATGCAAGCTGCACAAGCTTTTAAAGAAATCCAAAAATCAATAGACAGTTCGGCTGAACTTTATATCTCAAAGCTAAACTGCAATTCCGCTATCGTTACATCAACTTACTTTGAACAACTTTTACTTGACTCAATTGGAAACTTACTTGTAGAGTTAGCTGACAAGGATTTAAATAGAAAGCTACTTCCTTATCTTAATGATAAATCGAAAGTATTAGCGATACATATTATTCTAACAAAAAGATTAGAACATGAGACTCTTATGTTTAGGGCAGAATATGTTTATCACAATAAAAATATTATACGTGTAAATTATAGTTGTAACAATTTTAATTGGTATTATCTGATAGGAGAAAATAATAGAGACTGCTTTTTCAATATCGACGATAGTGAAATAAACAAAATTAAATACTATTGGACTGAGAAACTAAAAAGAGGTGAATGACGAATAGTCAATCTTTGGCACAACAAATCCTTCGCCCTGATTCGTGTCCTCACAAAACAATCCCTTTCAATCTTCGCTTAGATAAAAGCTCAATTAATAATCCAACCGTACAAGAGTGCGACGCAAGTAAAGCTTCATACTTGTTCCTAAAGCCGGGCCAATGAAAATCAATTTTTCTATGCAAGCGTTTGCATGAATACTTTGTGTTTCCCTGCTTTTCAGGTAGGTTTGTTATTACTAATATTTTGATGTATGAAAAGATCAATACTCACAGTTTTTATTTTGTTTGCTTCGGTTTTTGCGTTCGCACAAACTTATGCACCCAACTGGCAAAGCCTTGATACACGTGAAGTGCCGCAATGGTACAGAGATGCAAAGTTTGGCATCTTTATTCACTGGGGCGTTTACTCGGTGCCTGCATATACACGCAAAGGAAGCTATGCGGAGTGGTACCAGAATGGTTTAAACAGCGGCGACACCGACAAAATAAAATACCAGAAAGAAAAATTTGGCAACAGAACTTATTACCAGCTTGCCGATGATTTTAAAGCAGAATTATTTAACCCTGATGAGTGGGCAAAAGTTTTTGAAAAATCGGGCGCAAAATATATTGTGCTTACATCGAAGCATCATGATGGTTTTGCTTTGTGGCCAAGCAAAGATGCAAGCCGCGATTGGGGATTTCCCTGGAATGCAGTGGATGCAGGCCCTCACAGGGATTTGCTTGGCGATCTGTTTGCAGCCGTGCGTAAAACAAGTGTGCATGCAGGTATGTATTATTCGCTGTACGAGTGGTACAATCCTTTGTGGTTAACTGATAAAGCAAAGTATTCCAGCGAGCACATGTGGCCGCAGGCGAAAGATTTGATCAACACGTACAAGCCTGATGTTTTCTGGACCGATGGTGATTGGGATGCAAGCGACAGCTTATGGAAAAGCACTGAATTTCTTGCGTGGCTGTATAATGAA
>JANXWM010000077.1 GCA_025351145.1 Chitinophagaceae bacterium | reverse complement strand
CCGCTTTTAATTCCCCAACTCCAATTGGTTTTTTACCAGGTGATAATAATGCCCTTTACTTAATGAAAGTGTTTCATGTGTGCCCTCCTCTGCTATTTCGCCTTCGTGCAGTACTACAATTTTATCAGCATGTTTTACAGTGCTTAAACGGTGTGCCACCACTACTACAGTTCTGCCTTTAAAAAAGGCCAGCATATTTTCTAAAATAGTTTTTTCATTGTTTGCATCCAGTGCATTGGTAGCTTCATCAAAGAATAAATAATGTGGGTCTTTATATACTGCACGTGCAATAAGTATACGCTGTTTTTGCCCCTGAGTGATGCCATTGCCTTCTGCACCAATTTTTGTATTTAAACCAAGCGGCAGCGATTCTATAAAAGATAAAATATTAGCAACCCTGCAGGTATGCAGCAGGCGTTGGTGATCGGGGTATTCATCAGCCACTGCAATATTTTTTGCTATACTGTCATTAAAAATATAACCATCCTGCATTACACTGCCGCAAAGGCTGCGCCAGTATTTGGGGCTTATATTTTTAAGGTTGCTTTCCCCAGTTTTTATATCGCCTTTATAATGTTC
The DNA here is from genome assembly GCA_025351145.1 of Chitinophagaceae bacterium. Classification (GTDB taxonomy): domain Bacteria; phylum Bacteroidota; class Bacteroidia; order Chitinophagales; family Chitinophagaceae; genus Limnovirga. The sequence goes on along the minus strand of JANXWM010000077.1, from coordinate 5,345 downwards.
ATAAAACTTCAGCAAAAGTTTCAGTAAAGTTGTTTTGCCGCTGCCGCTCATACCTACTATTGCAGTTACTTTGCCTTCAGGTATATACAGGTTTATATTTCGTAAAACAGGTTCATTGCCTGCACCAGTATAGGTAAATGAAAGATTATTAAACTGAATAGATTTATTTCCTGTTAACCCGTTCACCAAGCTTCCTCTTATGGAAATTTTGGAAGAGCTGTTTTCTTCATCTTCCAGTTGATGGATCTCGTTCAACCTTTCCAATGAAATCTTAGCATCCTGCGCCTGCTGCACAAAACCAATCAACTGTTCCACCGGGCTGTTCAGCTGACCGATGATATACTGAATAGCAAGCATGGCACCTAAAGTAAGTTGCCCGTCAAGTACAGCTTTAGCTACAAAAAATGTAATTAAAATATTCTTGCCTTCATTAATAAAAAACGCACCGGCCTGCTGGTACTGGCTTAGTGACAAACTTTTAAAACTAATTTTAAATAATGCGGCCTGCAGGCCTTCCCACTCCCAGCGGCGCAGCGTTTCGGCATTATTAAGTTTTATTTCCTGCATGCCATATACCAACTGCATAGTGGCGCTGTTTTCTTTTGATGCTACTGCAAAGTTTTTGTAGTTAAGTTGCCTGCGGTATTTAAGAAAAAGCTTTATCCATAAAAAATACAGGATGCTGCCTGTTATAAAAATAAAAAACACAGAACTGTTATACATGAGCAGCACTACAGAAAACATGAGCAGGTTAAAAACGGAGAACAGTGTATTAATGGTACTTCCTGTTAAAAATTGTTCTATGCGGTGGTGGTCGTTGATGCGCTGTAGAATATCACCTGTTTGCTTGGTATCAAAAAAACTTAGTGGCAGGCGCATTAATTTTATCCAGAAATCGGAAAGTATGGAGATGTTGATATGCGTACTTATATACAGCAATATGCGGCTGCGTATAAACTCTACCATGGTACGCCCAAAGAACAAAGCAAACTGTGCAATGAGAATAATGTAAATGAACTGCAGGTTATGCGTGTTGATGCCGGTGTCTACAATACTTTGTGTAAGAAAGGGAAAAATGAGTTGCAGTAAACTACCGATCAATAAACCAAGTATAAGCTGTAGAAAATATTTTTTATAATTTAAAACATAACTATACAGCATGGCCCAGCCTATACGGTTTTGCTTTTCATCTTCCTGTTCGTGGAATTTGGCAGTAGGTTCCAGCAGCAGGGCAATACCGAGGTTTGCCTCGTTATTGGATGTGCTTATCCAGTGTTTAATAAATTCTTCTTTAGAGAGTGAAACCACCCCTTTGGCAGGATCGGCAACTACAAATTTTTTGTCCCGAATAATTTTTACCAGCACCACAAAATGGTATTGGTCCCAGTGCAGCACGGCAGGCATTGGCGCATCTGTTATTAATTGCTTTAGCGAAATTTTTACGCCTTTGGTGCGCATACCAACCTTCTCCGCAGCCTCGGCCATGCCCAGCATAGAAACGCCATCTTTGCCATACTGTGCTTCGTGCCTAAGTGTTTCCAAGCCTACCCTTTTGCCGTAATGTTTACAAATCATGCGCAGGCAGGTGGGGCCGCAGTCCATGGCATCAAGTTGTTTGTAAAGAGTGAAGCTCAAGAAATGTACTGTTTTATTTATGAATAAAATTTATCCGGCTTATATAAGTAACCATAAGTGGGCATATATTTCTAATTAATTATCTCTAACAGCCTTGCGTAACATTTTTCTTCAGAAAAATTAGATTGGGCATATTCAAAAGCATTATTAGAGATTTGTTTTCTTAACTTGTAATTCTTAGTAACAAGATCAAAAGCTGATAAATATTCTTCCGGGCTATTTGCTAATAAAAACGCCTTTGAAACACCATCTTCAATTCCGGAAGCCCCATGCGTGGTTGTAATTAAGGGTATTCCATAACCCAATGCTTCTACATTCTTTATTTTCAAACCTGCCCCACATCTTACAGGGTTTACAATTATATCTAAGCCATTGTATACACTTTCTAAATCATCAACAAAGCCGTGAAAAATAATATTTCCATTAATTAAGTTTAATTCTTTTAAAAAACCATGACACACAGTACCGTAAACATTCAGTATTAAATGAAATTTATTGCAGATACCATTCCAAACATTATTGATAAACCATTTTAAGGCATCTATATTTGGGAGATATGCACTTGCTACAAAACCAACATTTCTAATTTCTCTGCGAATCGCCTTTTTTTTAAGAACTACCGGGTGCGGCAGTAATAATAGATTTGATGCTTGAATGTCTTTCGCAATTTTTTCATAATCGCTGTTTTGAATTAAAATAATAAAGTCATAACACCTGAAAATATTTAACTCTTCTTCCATACTTAACAGAATTCCATCATATTCAAGGTTGCACTTTTTAAAACTCTCTATTCTGCTATACACTAAATCGTGTGTATCAAGGATAGTTATTGTTGTAGCAGGTAAAAATTCAAGAACGAATGACAATTCAATATATTCCACCAACACAAAATCAAACAGTTTTGACTGCATATATTGCTCAAACTTTTCTTTGCATTTACCAAATGTTAAGAATGCACTAGTACCTGCAAATTCAACATCTATTTCTGGTAAATTTTTCTTTAATAAATTCTTGTCATTTTCGTTTTCCTGACCTGCAAAAAAAACGGTGATATTGATTTTATCTTTAAGATAGTTAACCATAGAATTTATACGAGCCCGATGGCCAGAACCTTTTATCCAAAAATCAACATAAGTAATTATTAAAAGTGTTTTCATACATATTCCGTGGCTGGATATTTCATTTGTGAAATTCAACTTCTTTAACTTTCTGCAACCGTATGATGGCTCATCATATTGATTAAATTGTGTTCAAATAGTTTGGCATCAATGATATAATCTCCTTCAAAATAATCTTCCGTGCCATAGGTATCGCAACTCTGATGAAAATAATTAATGCCTAATGCTTCTGCCATATACCAAAAAAGAAAACTGGGATGGTTAAGCTCATTTGTTTTATTCTTATGTAACTCTAAAAGCGAAGTGTCCTTTTCCATAAATAATAAGTTTGTTAACCCAGAGCCATGTGTACCTACTAAGTATTTCACATTGGAGAAGATGGCTACCTGTTCAAGAAAAGTATGTTTTTCAGGATGAAATACCGTAAAGCCATGCTTATAAAGAATGGCTAATATTTCTTCCTCATTCATAATTTTTCTCCTGCCTGCTAATTGCCGGCTTACATACATTTTTTCAATATTAACAACACTTAGTTTTTTTATGTTTAAAACATAATTTCTATAAAAGCCCCTTACTTGTTTTACATGAAGGGAATTGTATGAATCGCAGATTGGTTTTATTTGTGGCAGGCAGAGGTTCTTTACAAGGAGGCTTTTTCCATCCGGGATATGGTAAATGCTCTTTATATCAAAAGGTTCAAGGGAACCTGTTATAAAGTCTGCATTTTTGTAATATTCCGGCAGGATTAAAGTTAGCTGGTTTAACTTTCGCCGAACCATCCATAATCGAAATATAGATTCACATATCCAATGATAATAATTAAACCAGGGGTGATGTATAGCTAAATAGACCGTTTCGTTATCTAAAGTAATTAAGTTTTCTGGGTTATCTAATACATCGTAAAAGTAAGTGCCGGACTCATTAAGGTAATAATTATATTGAATAGGATAATTATGGTGACATTCTTTAATTAAACCGCTTTTATTCATACAAAATCCAGAAAACCCAACAAACACATTTTTTATTTTTTTTACTTTTTGAACAGGAAACTTATAGGTAGCATAAGGATGGTACAAATCAAATTCATTAGGGTTTATATTAAGAGGGGGTGGAACAGAAATAACATCGTTCATAAAATATAAATTTATTATGAATAAATCCTTGTAGGGCTTATGTAAAAAACATCGGGAATTTTTTTAAGTTGGTTTCCGGGTTTATATACCTCTTTTAATTTTATTAAATGGTATAAAATCACTTCATATTCATTTTTATAAGTAAGTACCCCCTGGTTCCATTTCAACCTGCCCGGCCTTCCTTCAATAACATGGAAATCAAAATAAGCTTTGAGATTTTTCGCATCTTCCATTTTTCTTACCACGTGCATCATACTTTCTATTTCACTATTAATTTGATTTACCGGAACTTTTTCTGCAAATGCTTCAAACTGATAATTTGTTTCATCAAAACAAAAATTTTCTTTGCTGCTGAATACTTTTTTATAATCCTTACTTTTCATAAAAAGTGTATTCATTTTTTCATTGTTTTTAAATACCTGAAAATATCCTGTAAGAAAATCATGTCTTACACTTATCAATTCATAAGCATTTAAAATATCATCAGTAATAAAAGCCCTGATATTCCCGAATATCAAATCTATATCGGTATAACCCCAAAAACCATAGCCTTCTATTAATTCTGGAAAGAGATAGGCATAAGCAGGTTTAAAGTCGCAAAGCTTATAAGGTGTGTCAATTGATATTTTAAAACCTAATTTATCTTTAGCAATAGTTTTTATTTCCAGCAATGTTTTTATAATAAAAATTACATTCTTTGGCTTTTTATATTGTGATATGCCATTGTCTGTTATAATAAAGAATGTAATATCGGGATTGTAGCTGCAGGAGTGCAAAAAATAAAGGAAGTACCAAGGAAATTTTCCAAAATAACAGATTATTATAGCAATTGATTTTTTCATTTTAAAACACATTCAATTATTGTAAATATTTATTTTACACGATAATGTTTTAATATCACCTGGCGGAGAGCATTTGAATTAATTTGCATGCTATCATTTTCTATTGTTAGATAACTGGAAACAGGATTCATAACTATTCGTTGCAGAAAACTTGATTTGCAAAATTGATCAGTAACAAACTTTTATCTGTTTTTATATTTTTAACAAATACTGTATTACACCAAAATTGAAATTTTTATTTTAAATTATTTGCCAATACCGTCATTAATAAAATAATAATTATCAAGTTTGTATTTCAAAGCAAACAAATCATCAGTGGTTTCTAATATTTTATAATCCTTATCGAGTAAAAAATACTTTGGAATTGTTTCAATGAAATATTTATCAGCGACTCTTTTTTTAGTATCTAATAATTCAATCAATCCAGAACTGAGTTTTTTAATTGTATTAATCCATTTGATACTATCAGTATCTATGGAAATTGAAATTATATTAAGACCTTTATTGTATTGCGTGTTTATGCTTTTTATTTTTTCTATATCCTTTAAACAAGGCTCACACCAACTTGCCCAAAAATCTATTAAAATAAATCCTTTGCTTTTATACTTATGCAATTG
>JANXWM010000261.1 GCA_025351145.1 Chitinophagaceae bacterium | reverse complement strand
GCTTTGAGAATATTTACGGGTTACAACGTATGTAACCCAAGTAAGCCCTAATGCAAATACGTGAGATGCAGTATGCCAACCTTCGGCAAGCAGAGCCATAGAGTTTGTCCAATAACCAAAAATGATTTCGCCAATCATTGTTACGGTTGTGAGATAAACAACCCATCGTGTCCGCTTTTCGTGGTCGTGTTCTGGGTCTAAAGTAACCGTTGCGTCAATAGTCGGCTCGTTTATATTTTGATTGCCATCCATGTTAAAGAGATATTATTTTCATTAATCTTTTTTGATTTTCTGCATTGTTTTTTAATTGTTTGCTGAAAGACTATCTGCTGTTTTGTTCATCCAATCTATAATCAAATCTTTTCCCTCCTTTGAAAGCCTTGCATTTTTGTGCATCCATTTGTAAGAAGATAAGGGCATTTCATCATCTTTGATTTGGTTTACAATGCTCTTTAACTTACTTATTTGCCTGCGATTTGTATAACTACCAAAATCGCTGAAATTCAATACCGCTTTGCCCTCTTTTATATGTTTCGCCATCAGCCAGCCCATTGGTTGAATATTTACATACCAGGGATAGCTGGTATTATTGCTATGACAATCGTAACAGGCATTCTTTAAAAGCACCTGCACACTGTCAGGGATCTTCACCAGTTTTGAAATATCATTTGGCAATACCTGGTTGCTTGCATTTCTGGCAGGTTGTATAAATTGAATGGCAATGAATACTACAAGAAGTACCAGCAATATTTTCTTTACGATGCGGCGCATGGTTATTTCATTTCTTCTTTCATGGTGCCGCAGGTTGGCATTTTGCTACCTAAGTATGGATTTTTAATTTCTTTCACTTCACTTATCCATATAGCCCCTTTACCATCGTTTGCCATCGGGCAAAAGTCTTTATAAAGGGTTTGTCCGCCATTGCCAAAGGTTTTGATAAGGTCTGCCATGTCTTTACTCAGCATTACAAAATGTTCCCGTTGATGAGCAATATTGCCTCCATTCTTGCCAATATGTTCTGCATGTTCCCTTGCATCATCTTCTACATCCTCAAATGCTTTCTTCTGATCGGCTGAAAGAGCTGTCTTGTCAAAAGTTTTAAATGCACTTTCTAACGATGTCCCGGCTGTTGCAGCATCGTTGGTATTGTCTTTAGCAAAAGCATTTTTCAGTTGTAAATACGCCGTTACAATTTCTTTAATAGAAACTGTTGCTTTTGTGTCTGCAACTGATGGTGTTGTTGCTGTTACATTCTCTGCTTGCGGCTTTGCTTGGGCAGTATCTGTTCCACTACTTTTATTTTCTGCTGTTTTATTGTTGCTGTTATTACAAGCTGCTAAAGTGGTAGCTGCAATAGCCATGCAGATTATTATACTTTTCATTTTTATATTTTTAGTTTGTGATAATATAAATAACCTCAACCGGCTCCTATTAATAAGAAACAGGGAAAGGCAAATTCCTTTTTTATAATGTTTCTTTAACGCTGCCGCAGGTAAGCATAGCATTGCCGTAATAAGGGTTTTTGATAGCCTTATTATTACTTAGCCAGGATGCTTTTTTCATTGGACAATACTGTTGGTAAACAGGTTCAGCAGAAAGTTTTACCTTTTTTGCCAATGCAAATACATTACCCGATAAAGTGGCAAACTTTTCTCTTTGCAACTTGAGGTCTTTAGATTGTGAAATTGCTATAGCATCGTTTACTATAGCACTGCGATTTTCCGGCGTTACCATTTCCTTATCTAAGGCATCTGATGCTTTTACAAACTCTGCTGCACTTGAAGCCGCAACATTTGGATTGCTACTAACCAACGCATCTTTTAAAGCATAGTAAGAAGTGAGTAAGGGTGAGGTTTGTGTTTTTGTACTATCCTGTGCAAAGCTCTGTTGCACAAATGCAGTTACAAATAATGCAACGATAAAAAATATTTTTTTCATTTTAACATGATTTAATGTAAATAATTATTGGCATGAGGGTAACTCATGTAACAAACATTACATTAAATCATATCTGGAAACTCTGGATTGCTATGCGTATGTCCAGTATAGGAGGATGATGCCCACGAACATAATATTTGTTGGAAGTGCTAACCTGTGAAGGATAAGAAATATTTATAGTGTAGTAAGCTGGTATAAAAACTGTGGCAAATGTTGGACTTATTAGTTTGGCAAATTGCGGAACGGCTTTATCAGTTTGAAATATTTTTAATACTTTATCGTTACAGCAATCGTCTTTTTTATCGCTGTCTTTATGCTTGTGTTCTGCTTCGTGATGATGCTTTTTACCGTCTTTATGAGTGTGAACTGAAACTTCTGTTTCTTCTTCTTCGTGGTGATTTGAATTGAAACCCATATCCACGCCTATAGCACAAGCAAAGCCTACCATTGTATTCAATCCGAATACTACCAGTAGTAAAGCCGCTTTTAATTGTATAGATATGTTTCTTTTCATTTACCTGTTGTAAAAATAAGGCTATTTCATTGAAAAATAGCTATTTCAGTCCTAAAGGTAGGTTCAAAAACTGCTCCTGAAGTTACATAATTATGGAAAGTGTTTATATAATATTGGGTATGTGTAAAACTTACTTGCTTTTAGCTATTAAATAGGCTGATATAAGCCTCTTTTGATTGTCTTCATTTTACTTACCATTGTAATTGCTTATTATAAAATCCTAGGTGTAGATATCAGTGGCTTTATTTTACAACTGTCGGATAATGCTTTAGCAATATCAGTTACTTTATTTGGCTTCTTCTTGACTATTTTAACTATACTTAATTCTATTGAAACTAGAAGAATGAAATTTGTTCGAGATTTGGGCGGATTTCCTA
>JANXWM010000044.1 GCA_025351145.1 Chitinophagaceae bacterium | reverse complement strand
GCAATTGAAATCTACACAATCCTACAGACTGCCTTAAATCAGTGTTCTTAATAACTTCGATTTTTGATATTCTTTAATAAATCTGTCCCTCCCAACAGTTTTTATAATTTTTCTTTTGGATAACTCTTTTATCGAGCTATTAAGGTTATCGCTAAAAAAATATTCTGGATGTCTGGAATAACTTTTATAAATGATAATCTCATCCATTTCAACTACACTATAAATTTGCCCATCATAGAATCTCTTTATTCCTTTTTCTTTTTTTATTTGATAACCCCAGACTGCCCTTTTTTTAAAAATAGATTTGGTGCCATTGACGTTAAAAGTAATAACTGTACTTCCAAGATTTCCCCACGGTATCTTTATTTTTGTGATTGTATCCACAAGTATTGTATCTTTTAAATTCCCTGCATTAATAAATATGCGATTTTGAGCATTTACTTTCCCAAAGAATAAAATTAGAAAACTCAAATAAGTGTATTTCATAACTTGATTTTTTGTATTCTTACTGCATTTATGATTGCCAATAGAGCCACCCCCACATCTGCAATAACAGCTTCCCATAAAGTCGCAACTCCCCCGGCTCCCAGAACCAATACAATTACTTTTATTACCATTGCTATTGTTATGTTTTGCCAAACTATGCTTCTTGTGATTTTGCCGATTTTAATAGCTGTAACAATTTTGGAAGGCTGGTCATTTTGAATAACTATATCTGCGGTTTCAATGGTAGCATCGCTTCCCAAACCTCCCATTGCAATGCCTGCATCTGCCAATGCCACAACAGGAGCGTCATTAACACCATCGCCAATAAATGCGATATGTTTGCCTTCATTTTTTAAAGCCTGTACTTTCTCTACCTTACCCTCTGGTAACAAATCGCCATAAGCATTATCAACCCCTAATGATGCTGCAACCTTAGAAACAACTCCTTGCTTGTCGCCAGATAACATTACAGTTTGTATGTTCAGCTTGTGCATTTCATCAATAGCCTGTTTTGCGTCATCTTTTATTTCATCAGCAATAGTGATATAGCCTGCATATTTATCATTGATAGCAATTACCACAATAGTATCAACCAACTTTTCAATTTCAGCCGGATATTCAATATTGAATTTCTTTAACAGTCTTGTATTGCCTGCTAAAATGTTCTTTCCGTCAACTGTTCCTTTTAAGCCATGCCCTGAAATTTCTTCAACATTATCTGCTTTTACATTTTGAGCGGCATCACCTGCATAGTCAACTACTGCTTTTGCGATAGGATGTGTTGAATTACTTTCTATACCTGCTGTTAGTTTAACCAATTCATCTTTGTCAATATCTTTTGTTACTACGTCCTGAACTTTAAAAACCCCTTTAGTAAGCGTTCCTGTTTTATCCATTACTACTACATTCACTTTTGTAATAACATCCAGAAAATTTGAGCCTTTAAATAGTATTCCATTTTTAGATGCTAATCCTATACCACCAAAATATCCCAAAGGAATTGATACCACCAAGGCACATGGGCAACTAATAACCAGGAATACTAAAGCACGATAAAACCAAACATTGAAAACATAAGGGTCAACAAAGAAATATGGAATTAAACATACTGCTATTGCCAGTGCAAATACTATAGGAGTATAAATTTTTGCAAAGCGGCTGATAAATAATTGTGTTTGTGATTTACGTGCAGTAGCATCTTGCACCATTTCTAAAATCTTACTAAGTTTGCTATCCTTGAAAAGAGATTTCACTTTTATTTCGGAAACCTTGTCAAGGTTAATCATTCCTGCAAGCACTTGTTCACCTTTGCGTTTTGTATCTGGTTTGCTTTCACCTGTAAGAGCTGCGGTATTAAATGTTCCTGCTTCTGAATTTAGTTCTCCATCCAATGCCACTTTTTCTCCTGCCTTTACCTGTATAACTTCATCTATCTGGATTTTGTTGGGATGGATAACCTCCGAAGTGCCATTTCTTAAAACCGTTACTTCATCAGGCCGTATATCTAACAGGGCTTTAATGCTTCTCTTTGCTTTGTTAACTGCTGAATCCTGGAACCATTCGCCAATTGAATAAAAAACCATCACTGCCACCCCTTCGCTGTACGAACCAATACTAAATGCGCCAATGGTTGCTACACTCATTAAAAAAAACTCATTGAAAAAATCAAGTCTCTTGGCTTTACGGAAAGCCATATACAACACATTATAGCCAGCAAGAAAAAAAGCTATTACATAAATGATTAAATCAACCGGAAATACAGGTTTATATTTAAAGCCAAAATCTAAAACCAGCATCACCAATAAGATTGCAAGGGAAGACAATAAAGGCAAATGTGTTCCCCAACTTGCTGAATCCTCTTCCCCATGATTATGTTCATCGTCTTCATCGTGGTCATGTTCGTCATTATTTCCTGATTGATTTACAACCGGCTTTTTCTGTGCTTGTTTTTCATCTGCATCGCAACATTCCTGTGCCATATAAATTATTTTATGAAATAAAAAATGATATAATACCTGTGATTACCAAAGTCCATCCTGTAATTATTCCTGATTTGTGTTCCAGGTTATGCCAATTCAATTTTAGTACCCCCTTGTATGCAAACCTTACCCACAATACCATTCCTGAAACTGATATAAAAAGATACAGTGAGGCAACACTTATGACAGCCCACATGCCTTTCGTTCCTGCTAAAAGGAAATATGCCTCTATCTCCATACAGGGGGAGAAAAACATTGCTGCTACCAAAGCCAATATGATCTTTTTTTTAGCAAGTGAAGGTATTTGATGTAAATGAAAATGTTTATGCCTGTGATGCTG
>JANXWM010000258.1 GCA_025351145.1 Chitinophagaceae bacterium | reverse complement strand
TGATGATGCCGATGCTGCATTCGATATCGTAAGCACTGCATTTAAAAATGGCAAAGCTGTGGTGAGCGCCAGCAAGAAAATGATTGCCGAACATTTACCTGAGATACTGAAATTTCAAAAAGATACAGGCTTGCCTTTTTTGTGCGAAGCTGCGGCATGTGCTTCTATCCCTGTTATCCGAAACCTGGAAGAATATTACGATAATGACCTGCTGCATGGCATTAAAGCAATTGTAAATGGTTCTACCAATTTCATCCTAACAAAAATGTTTGAAGATAAGCTGCAGTTTGGTGAAGCGTTGTTGCTTGCACAGCAATTGGGTTTTGCTGAAAGTAATCCTAAACTTGATGTGGAAGGTTATGATGCAGTAAATAAATGGACTTTCTTATTAACCCATGCGTATGGTATTGTAAAACATCCCGATGAAATTTTATTTACAGGCATACAAAACATTCAACTAAGTGATGCGGCTGTAGCGAAAGAAAAAAGTTACGATATTAAACTTGTTGCACAAGCACAAAAATTAAGGAACGGAAAAGTAGCAGCATTTGTATTGCCGCAGTTTGTTACTCATGATGATCATTTGAGTTTTGTAAAGAACGAATACAATGGCGTAGTAATAGAAAGCGGCTTTGCTGATAAACAGTTTTTCTATGGAAAAGGCGCAGGAAGTTTCCCTACTGCATCAGCTGTGTTGAGCGATATATCTGCATTGCGTTACAATTACCGCTACGAGTACAAGAAACTCTATTATCATACTCCGGGCGAACTCACCAACGATTTTTATGTAAAAGCTTATGTAAGTTTTAATAAACTCAATGATGTTCCCAAAGAAGAATTTGAATGGATAGAAGAATGGCATGGCGGGCAGGACAGAAGTTATTTTGTTGGTGCCATTCATTTCGAAAAACTGGTAAACAATAAATGGTGGAAAGAGCAAGGCATATCATTAATCCTTATGCCGGAACCCGTGATTGAAAATATTGAAATAAGAAATTTAAAAAAGAGAAGTTTAGAATTGGCAGGCATAATTTAGTTAATAGTATAAGAAAACGAAAAGAGGTATGTCATTGATGAGATACCTCTTTTTAATAAAAATTAGTCTGCGGTTGTTTTATAACGTCCGCCACCTAATACAACGCCCAGTTTAGCGCCGAAGTAACTATTCTTTAGCAAGCCCTCTTTACCAATAAAATTGTATTCAATACCAGCGCGAAAGTGTCCCACTTCAAAACCGGTGCGCAGCATAAACCCGAATTTATTAAATGCAGGTATATCAATTTCAGCAGCGTTCGAACTTGCGGTAATAGCTGCAAGACTATAGAGCCCAAAGCCTCCTCCTACCAGCGGCCTGAAGCTATTGTTGGTAAAGTAATAATCACCCGTTATAAGATAAGAAATATTGGCACTTACATCGCCAATAACATAGGCATCGTTGCTCAATAATGCTGCACGGGCCATTGCCGCACTTTCCAATCTTATGCCAAGCGAAAACTGATCCATCAACGCATACTTTGGTTCTATTGTTGCCAGCACACCACCCTTTGAACCTGAACCCTGCGGGTTTGCATAACCTAAACTTACATCCACTTTAAACGGCTTAAATTCCCTTTCCTGGGTTTGCGATATAGCTAACTCAGCAGCTAACACAGAAAGGGCAAGGATCAACATTTTTTTCATGATTGGTTTGTTAAGTTCTAACATTAGTTATTTGCAATATTAAGAGGATAAAAATTGCTTTTTTATACAAGCATTTGAACATGCCGTTAAATAAATGTTTTAAATAAAGCTGGCACTCTATATAAATGATTGCCCAATAAAAAGAAGTTTGCAACTTGCGAAAATTTTATAACTAACTTCATTTCTTTTTTAGGCTTCGCTCTAAAAGGCGGGGCTTTTTTATTTTAGCCAAACAGTGAAACTGCTATCAAGCTTTTCTTGCGTCGCACTCTTGTACTGAATAACCAGTATGAGCTTTGGGCTGCCCGGCAATAGTTAGCAATTAAGCGCAGGCAACCCGCAGCTGCATGATAATCCAAAAGTACAAGAGTGCGACGCAAGAGGCGATGCTACAAAGAACTTATGCCTGGTTCACAAACATTCTTTACCCAACCTTTACCATTAACCCGATTACTTACCTTTGCGGCGTAAATAAATTTTATGCGGGAACTTTCGGTTGTTATTACGGTGATGAATGAAGAGGATAATATTCATCCGCTTGTAGACGCGATACGCAATGCTTTAAGCGGAATTGACTATGAAGTTATTTTTGTTGACGATGGCTCTATAGATGCCACCCGTAAAAGAATTAAAGAATTAATTGACGACCATATTGTACTGGTTGAACTGCGTAAAAATTATGGTCAGAGTACTGCCATGGCAGCGGGTATTGATTACAGCACGGGTAAATATATTGCGCTGCTCGATGGCGACTTGCAGAACGACCCAACCGACATTCCTTTCATGCTTAAGAAACTAAAAGACGAAGATTGGGATGTGGTGGCAGGCAACCGAAAGAACCGTAAAGATGGTATGTTCCTGCGTAAGATACCGAGTAAAATTGCCAATGCATTGATACGCCAGATGACGAAGGTTTATATTCAGGATTACGGCTGCACACTTAAAATTTTTAAACGCGAAATTGCTGAAGACCTTGGACTGTACGGTGAACTGCACCGCTTTATTCCGGTACTTGCCAGCATGCAGGGCGCAAGGATTGTACAGGTTGATGTAAAGCATCACCCAAGGCAGTTTGGTGTTTCCAAATATGGACTGGGCCGCACTTTCCGCGTAATGAGTGATTTGGTAACGATGGTTTTTTTCAGGCGGTACAGTCAGAAGCCGATGCATCTTTTTGGCACCATGGGGTTTATCAGTTTGTTCCTCGGCATCATCATCAATTTATACTTACTTGTATTAAAAATAATGGGCGAAGATATTTGGGGCAAGCCTATTCTTTTGCTCGGCATGATCTTATTACTCGGCGGTATACAGCTCATCACTATCGGTATTCTTGCCGAAGTAAGTATGCGTACTTACTACGAAAGCGGTAGCAAAAAAACGTATGCTGTAAGAAATCTGTTCAGGCAAAATACAGGCAAAGAGGCAATAAGGCAACCAGGCAATGAGGAAATGCAGCCTGTGTTAGTCGGCGACCATAAACCCGAAACCGGAAATTAAACATGGCCTCTTTAAAGAATATTCCTTCGTGGATAAAATTGTTGCTGAAGCTCGTGGCAACTGGTCTTTGCCTTTGGTATGTAAGCAATAAAATTGACTGGAGTAAAAGCCTTGCCACCATACAGCGCAGCGATGTGTTGTGGCTGCTAATTGCAACGGTTTTATTCACAGCTTCAAAAATTGTTTCATCAGTAAGGCTTAATGTTTATTTCAATAATCTTAATCTTAAACTTTCTCAAACTTCCAACCTAAAAT
>JANXWM010000776.1 GCA_025351145.1 Chitinophagaceae bacterium | reverse complement strand
GTAATACCTTTTAATGGTATGCTGCCCGCTGATGCATGGCTGTGGAGCAAGTACCGTGATGATGATGCACTGCTGCAGCAGTTTAAAACATTTACAGAAAATGAGTTTAAAAAGCACCGCGGTTATTATGGGAAAGTTGGTGACAGAACAGTAATAAAAAACTGCGCCATTATTAAAGATGTTTGGATAGGAAGCGATGCTTATATAAAAGGCGCCAACAAATTAAAAAACCTTACGATTAATTCAGGGCCCGAAGGCATTTCTCAAATTGGTGAAGGTTGCGAAATGGTGAACGGAATTGTTGGTTTTGGCTGCAGGGTTTTTTATGGCGTAAAAGCAGTGAGGTTTGTGATGGGTTCCAACTCGCAGTTAAAGTATGGGGCAAGGCTGATCAACTCTTATCTTGGTAATAATTCTACCATTTCATGTTGTGAAGTATTGAATTCATTGATCTTTCCCGCACATGAACAGCACCATAACAATTCATTTTTATGCGCCGCATTAATTATGGGGCAAAGCAATATTCCGGCTGGTGCAACTATTGGATCGAACCATAACTCCCGTGCAGCCGATGGTGAAATTATTACAGGCCGCGGCTTTTGGCCGGGGCTGTGTGTAAGCCTGAAACACAATTCAAAATTTGCCAGCTTTACCATGCTTGCAAAAGCTGATTATGCGTATGAACTTAATATACCAATCCCATTTTCATTGGTAAGTTTAGATGCAGCGAAAGACCAGCTTACTGTAATGCCTGCATACTGGTTTATGTACAATATGTATGCGCTGGCACGCAACTCCTGGAAATATGGTGACAGGGATAAACGTATACAGCCCATTCAGCAAATGGAGTACGATTACCTGGCACCTGATACAGTAAATGAAATGTTTGATTCGCTGCAACTGCTGGAATATTTTACAGGAAAAGCATTTTATAAAAAAGAAAGCCCCGAAAAATCAATTACAGAAAACGCCTGCAGGTTAAAAGGGAAAGAGCTGTTTAAAAACAATGAGCCGGTTATTGATTCGCTCATCATTGAAGCCGGAGGTTTTGAAAATGCAAAACGCAAAACGGTAATTATTAAAGCAAGAAAAGCTTATGCTTTATTTACTCAGATGATCCGTTTTTACGGAATAACACACTTAATTGAATTTGTTGAAAATAATAATATCAGAAACATTGAAGAGTTAACTGCTGCTTTAACGTCAAAAAATATTCGCACCAAATGGCTCAATGCCGGAGGTCAATTAATTCCATCAACAGATGTTGATCTCTTACGTAAAAAGGTAAGAGAAGGAAAAATAAAATCATGGCCGCATTTACATACGGCATACAGTGAATTGGGGAATAAATATAATCACCAAAAAATGCTGCATGCATTGGCTTCCCTCACAGAAATATCCGGCATAGACCTAAAGAAGCTAACAGCAATTCAATTGAATGAATTGTTAAGCGAAACAATTGCTGCCAAAGAATGGATGGTAAAAAATATCTACGATTCAAGGGCCAAAGATTATTCAAATAACTACAGAAAAATGGCATACGATTCAGCAGCAGAAATGGATAAAGTGATAGGCCCGCTAAAACAAAACAGCTTCATTAATCAGCAAAACCTTGAATTAAAATTATTTACCGAAAAAATTATACAGATCAAAAAGACGCTTAAACTGCGGTAACCAATACATATTTTGTTACCAGCCAAAGTTTATATGGCATCGCCTGTTGTGTTCATAATTCCGTATGCTTCATCGGAACACTCACTTGAAGGTTCAATTGTTTATTGAGCTTTTACCGCAGCGAGTCGCAGAGTCCAGGCTGCGCACCAGGCTTTGAGTGAGACTCTGCGAAGAAGGGAAATCCGCCCGCCGGAACCGCTGCTGGCACAATGAACCAAAAGTTGAAGGATATTGTTCGTCTGCCCGTATTTTGGCAAACCTTTTGTGTGTGTCCAGGGAAGCTGCCATTGTGATGAGAGCAGGTCTCTCGATGGGAGAAGCAGAGCAACCCTCACCATCAAACCGGTTGTATGCTGCGTTGTTCGCAAGAACAGGGTAGTGAACGATACAGCAGG
>JANXWM010000753.1 GCA_025351145.1 Chitinophagaceae bacterium | reverse complement strand
CAATATTTTTTGGATATTCGTTTTTGCTTTTGCGGTTAAATAACTTTCTGCTATTTGCCCTGCAATTCTATGCCCTGTTGGCCCCCATGCTATTGACTGTAATGGCAAATAAAAAAATAAACCCGCTGTACATAACTGCTTTAATATTTTCATGACTTTATAAGTTGGTGGATAAGGTTTAAAAAAATAACGGGACCCGCTTTGCGTGAAAGTACTTACGGGCAGTAAACAATACAACAAAGATGCACATGTTTACGAAAATTTAATTTGCGGCTGTTAAAAGCTCAGTCATAGTCCGACAGTACAAGAGTGCGACGCAAGTAAAGCTCAATAGACATTCCTGTCTATGGCCCCAAAAATTAATAGATCACTGTTACTGTTCCCTTTTGTACAATGTTGCTAACGCCTTTATTCGAATAGCCCGCAATCCATACATAAGTGCCGGAAACCGTGCTGTTGTTTGGCATTTTTCCATCCCATTTTTTAAAAGGGTCTTCGCTTTTAAAAACAAGCTGGCCAAGGCGGTTATATACAACAAGCTTATAATCTTTTACCGTACCCAGCACACCAACTGGACCAAAAAAATCATTCTTCATATCGTTGTTTGGGGTAAAGGCTGTGGGGAAAAATATATAACCGCAATCGCCGGTAATTTTTATCGTGTCTTTTAAAATGCAACCCAAACCGTCTGTTACTTTTACTGTGTATAAGCCTGCATTGATTACAGTGTACGATGCGGTTGTTGAATTATCCTGCCATTGATATTTGCTGTAATTGCCGGGCGATAAAGTGATCTTGCTGCCCGGGCAAATAGTGGTATCGTTGCCAATAAAAACACGTTCTGGTGTATTATTCAGAATTGTTGTAAGCAGCGAAAAGCTGCAATTGTTTTTATCTGTTACAGTTAACTGGTAATTGCCGGCAAATACATTATTTAAAATAGCTGTTCTGTTATTGTTCGGCGTCCATAAAAAAGTATACGGTAATATACCACCACTAACAGATGCGCTTGCACTGCCATTACTAAAATCGCAGTAAGAGGGGTTGGTTGTAAAATCAATTTTTAACTTATCAGGCTCGGTAATATTTACCGTTGTATCAACACTGCAGCCAACAGCATCCTGCAGTTTTAATTTGTATATGCCTGCCCCAATAGTATTTAATGCATTACTGCTAAAATTTTTTATGCCATTTGTCCATTGAAAAGTATAAGGTTCAGTGCCACCGGTAATAATTGCCTCTGCCTGACCCGTTTGTTCGCCTGCACACAAAACATCTTTATGCAAAAGCTGAAGCTGAATTGCTGATGAACTTTCAATAATTGCAGTATCGTTTAGTATACAACTGTGGTTATCTTTTATTGTTACAATGTATTGCCCCGCCCCAAGATTATAAACGTCTGCATTTGTATTGTTATCGTGGCTCCATATATATTGATATGGGGCTGTTCCTCCATTAGCTTTTACAACAGCGGTACCATTGTTACTGCCGCAAAAAGTTTGCTGAAGCTGCATATTGGAAGTTAATGCAGCGGGTTCATGAATAACTGCTGATGCAAATGCTTTGCAGCCTTTGGCATCAGTAATAATTGCGGGGTAAGTTCCTGCAGTAAGATTATTTACAGCAGCTTTATTGCTTCCAACTGAAGGCCATGAATACAGGTAAGGTGCAAGGCCCCCGTTTGCTGTAACTGTTGCTGCACCATCGTTTCCGGCAAAGCAATTTGCATCTTTGCTGGTTGTAATTGCTGCGGCTAAATCACCTGCGCCAGGCAAATCGATACTGATTACTTTATAGCATTGGTTATTATCTGTAACCGTTACTTTATATGTTCCGGAAGGCAGATTTTTTGCTGAAGATGTATTGCTCACATCAGGTGACCAGCTATACGAATAGGGAGCCATACCGCCCGACATAGCCACGCTGATACTTCCATTACTCGCCGTGCAGCCGGGCTTAACAATAGCAGTGGTATACAGTAATGGTGGCGGCTCGCCCAACGAAATATTAGCAGATGCAGGGCAGCCTTCCGAATTTAAAATAGTTACATTATAATCACCGGCACCAAGATGCACTGCCGTTCTGGTAGTTTGTACCGGATCACTATCCCAGCTATAACTTACCGCAGAACTGTCGCCGGTATAATTGACGGTAAGCGATCCTGTTGTATCGTCATAACAACGCACCGGAATTACAATTGATGCAGTAATATTATCGATAATTTCAAGATTGGGTAGGGTAAAAGTGGAAGAATTATTACCTGGTCCTGATACCGTTAAACTCACCTTGTATTTGCCTCCTAAAGTGTAAGCATGTGTTGGGTTCGGGTCTGTTGAAGTGTTTTCTAATCCGGAAGAAGGGTCATCAAAATTCCACAGAAAACTGGTAGGGCATAAACTGGATGTACTGGAAAAATTCACCCTCAAATTACTGGAACAACTATAAGTAAAAGAAGCAATACCCGATGGGGCTTCTTCAATACTAAAATCGTCAATGGCAAAACCATCAAAATCGTTGCAGGCTGCGCCGCTGGCAAAAACAAAACGAAAAATTACATTTTGTTTGCCTGCAAGGTCTGGGGCATTATGTTTTGCAGTTACCCAGTTAATGCTCCCGTTACTGATAAGGCAGCCGGGCCTCGACGATTGTATATTGCCGCTCCATCCCTGGCCTGATAAATTTTCAACAAAACTGGTATTAAACCATTTTTCACTAAGGCAGTTTGCCGGTTCATTTTGGCTTATTAAAATTTGCCATGATATGCCGTTATCAGTTGAGTATTGCAGAATAGCACCATCATCTTTCCAGGAAGTTTCCCAAAAAACTTTAAATGTTATATAAGGGTCTTTTAATGCAGAAAAATTAAAGCAGGGACTTTTTAACCATGCATTTTCTGCATCGTTGTAAGCTTTCTTATTCAGCCCGCCCGTCATCCAGCATTTTGAACCTGAGCCCGCAGCATTAATAACCTGTTTGGCAGGCTTGCCCCATTCCCAGTCAGAAGCTAAACCGCCTGAAACCCAGTTGCCGTTTGATGTTTCAAAATTTTCATTGTAAGGGAATTTGTTAACTGTAGCAGTACATTGCGCAGCGCCGTTGTAAGGGATTGAATAAATAAGAACCTGCAAAAAGATGTATATTCTTAATGTTCTCAAAAGAATATGGATCATCTTTTTTTTCATAATTACACCAACATGGTTATTGAGGTTACAGTAAGTTTATTAATACATTTTATTAACCCGGCAGAAGTAATAAAATTAAACTTTACTTGCGTCGCACTCTTGTACTTTA
This sequence comes from Chitinophagaceae bacterium, assembly GCA_025351145.1. GTDB lineage: Bacteria > Bacteroidota > Bacteroidia > Chitinophagales > Chitinophagaceae > Limnovirga. Next base: position 7,647 of record JANXWM010000753.1, on the reverse strand, counting down.
TAACTTTTTGCAGCAAAGCGAATACTATTGTAGCTGCCTGTGTTTATGGTAATCCCAATGCTGATTTTTTTCTTTTCGGTAAACTTAAAACAACCAGTTCGTATGATTTTTTTACTGACTGCTCCCATTCCTTTTTGTTAAGGGCAGCACTCTTTTCAATCCTTATCCAGCCTGTTGCAGAAAGGCGTGGCATTGGTACTATGCCCGCTCTTTCTGTAAGTTCTGCAAAATCATTTTCACTGCATTTTAACCCGGTTCTGAATGGCCCTTCTATTCTTATGCCGCAAAAAATTTTACCGCCAATGCTAGAGCAAAGGTCGGTGCCGTATTTAATATCTTCTGTCGCCCCAGGCATTGAAAGGCAAAGCTGCCGCAGTAATTCAATATTCATTTCCAGGTTTTATAATCTTCCCTTACAGGCGAAAACACATCAAGCAGTTTGCAATCTGTTATGGCTGTTCCAGAATGTTTTATATTGGATGGAATTACCGCTACAGTGCCTGCTTCAAGCAACTGGGTTTTCCCATCAACCGTTAATTCAAATTTACCTTCAAGCACATTCGCTGTTTGTTCATGCACGTGTGCATGTTCGGGAACGCTGCAGCCAGCCTTTACATCCCAATAAGCAAGTGTCATTTTTTCTGTATGAATGAAGCGGCCGGTAAAACCCGGGAAAATTTCTTTAGGTTCTGTTTCAGTCAATGCTTTAAAATAAGTTGTGTCCATAATCTTATAAAGTTAGATTGTATTTATTTATTGAGCATGTTTTGGATGATGAATATACGCATACTTCGCTTTGCTGCATTACATTCCGAATGTACAAGAGTGCGACGCAAGGATGCTTTATATATATTCTTCAGTCCGGCTCAAAAAACTTTACCGCACTATTGTTACTGTTCCTTTTCTTGCATACGATTGCGCCTTGTAAATAAACGAAGCAAACCATACAAAGGTTGCTGTTTGCTGTGTTTTTGCCTGTACTTTTCCATCCCATTTATTATATGGGTCTTTGCTCTGGAAAATGAGCTGGCCATAGCGGTTGTACACTGAAAACTTGTAATCGCTTATGGCATTAAGATTGCCAAGCGGGCCAAATAAATCGTTGCGCGAATCGCCATTTGGTGTAAAGGCAGTGGGGAAATATATGCCGCCGCAGTCTGCAATTATTTGTATGCTGTCTGTTGCAGTGCAGCCAAGGCTATTGGTTACTTTAACGGAATAGGTTCCTGCCTGTGTTACAGTGTAGGTTGGGGTTACAGCATTATCCTGCCAGGTATAACTGTTGAAAACTCCCGGCGATAAAATGATCTTATCACCCTCACAGATGGAAGTATCCTTGCCAAGCGAAACCTGGAGCGAACCATCACTTTCAATTTGCGCACCCGATGTAATAACACAATTGTTTTTATCAGTAACAGTTAGCGGATAAAAGCCCGACGATAAATTGGTAATCGTTGCGGTTGTGGCTGATGTGGTAAGCCATAAATAGGTATAAGGAGCAGTTGCTCCACCGACAGTTACGGTGGCGGTTCCATTGTCTTGATTACAAATGGAAGGCTGAACAGCAACAAGCAAATCGAATGGAGGAGGCTGTAGGATTGTTACATTGCCTGTACTACTGCAGATATCTGCATCGTGAACGCTTATGGTATAAGTTCCTGCATTTATATTACTCAAAGAATCACCTGTGTAAGTTTGTGATCCGTTGGCCCAACTTATATTGTAGGGAGTAGTTCCACCGGAGATTTGAACATTTGCTGTTCCGGTATTATTGCCAAAACAATCGACATCTGTATGCGATAGCTGAAGCTTGACTGCGGTTGATGAGCCAATATTTGCGGTGTCGTTTTGTGTACAGCTATTCAGATCCTGCACAGTAACGATATATTGTCCGGAATCAAGATTAATAACGGATGCACCGGTAAGATTGCCAGGGTTCCATACAAACTGGTAAGGGCTTGTACCGCCAGTTACTTCAACCAAAGCGCTGCCGTCATTATTGCCACAGGAAGTATTTTGAAACGAAACTTTTGTAGCCAATGCAGTTGGCTGACTGATAATTGCGGGAACGATTAATGTGCATCCTTTTGAATCGGTTACTGCAACGGTATAATTACCCGCAGTAAGGTTGAGTGCTTGTGCAGAATTGCCGCCATAAGGTGCCCATACATAAGTGTACGGAGCTGAACCGCCATTGGCTGTAACTGACGCCGAGCCATTGTTTCCACCGAAGCAGCTAACATTTTTTGTAGCTGAAAAAACTGCATTGATATTACTTGCGTCAACCAGGTTTACACTTACCAAATCACTGCATTGGTTTTTATCTTTTACAGTAACAGTATAATTACCTGCTGCTAAATTATTAGCAGATGAAGTGCTGCTTATGTTGGGTATCCAGCTATAGCTGTAAGGTGCTGTTCCCCCAGCCATTGTTATGGCAATGCTGCCATCTGCATTATTGCAGGTTGGCTGTGCAGTTATAAGTGTATGAGAAAGGGGAGGGGGCTCAGTTAATACTACACTTGTTGTTGCCGGGCACCCGTTTACACCCTGCACGGTAACATTATAAGTGCCGGCACCAAGGTTTGTTGCTGTGGCGGTTGTTTGTACAGGGTTGGTGTTCCAGTTATAACTAAAGCTGCTGCCACCGCCACTAAATGTTACGGTTGCAGCTCCTGTATTAGTGCCGCCGCATGTAATGGGTGTGGTAACATTTGCATTAATATTTGATAAAATAGAAACATTAGCCTGAACATAAGTCGATGGGGCATTATCAGGGCCTGCAACTGTAAGTGTTATTGCATAATCTCCTGCAAGCAAATAGGTATGCGTGGGGTTTGACAGCGAAGATGTATTGGCAGCACCTGAAGAGGGGTCACCAAAATCCCATGTATAAGAACTTGCGCATAAAGCAGAAGTGCTTGTAAAACTGATGGTATTACTGCTGGTGCAATTATAGGTAAACGATGCATTATTTGGCGGTGCTTCTCCAATGGTAATATCATCAAAAGCAAAGCCATCAAAGTTATTACAAGTCGTACCTGCAGCAAACACAAAACGAAAAACAACACTGGCTTTGCCTGCCAGATAAGGCATGGTATGCTGTGCAGTAACCCAGCCATTGCTGCCGCCACCAACAACACAGGAACCATTGGGTGCCTGAATATTACCAGACCATGCATTTTTATTACCTAAATTTCCAAGAGAAGCATAATTATACCAATTGCTGTTAAGGCAGTTAGAAACATCTGTTATACTCCCCGGTATCAACCATGTAGTGCCACCATCTGTTGAGTATTGCAGGTTTGCACCGTCATATTTTCCTTCGGTTTCCCAAAAGACTTTAAATTTTATATAAGGGTGCTGAACATTTGAAAAGTCAAAACAGGGGCTTTTAACCCAGGCATTTTCACCGCTGTTGTATGCAGGTTTATTTAGTCCGCCAGTTATCCAGCACTTTAACCCCGTACCTGCATTTTTAATCACTGGTTTTTGTGGTGTACCCCATGCCCAGTCAGGGGAAGTACCGCCTGTAACCCAGTTGCCATTTGAAGTTTCAAAGTCTTCATTGTAAGGAAAGTTGTTTACAAAACTTGTGCATTGTGCTATGGAATATACAGGGCCAATAAAAACGCTAAACAGGAATAAGGCTATTATCCTGTATGGCTTCATGCGAATATGGATCAATTGTTCAGGCATACTAACAAACTGCAATATTAAACGGGAATTGCTGAAATAAATTTTAAAAAGTGTTTTTTGAGCCTGGCTGAAGTATTTCATAGCATCACCTCTTGCGTCGCACACTTGTACAGATGAATTCAATTCAGCTTTCAACAGCACTGCAATATTATGAACATAAAAATAGCCCCATAAAATTGAGGCTATTCCTGTAAATATAAATGATGCATGTCAACCTGCTATTTATTTACCTGGTAATAAACATCGCTCCAGCGCAGTTCATTTTTTAATTCACGGAGTTTCGTGTCTTTACCAATTAATACGGTTTCTATTCTCGCCATATCTGCAAAGTCTTCCATGTGCTCTGTAGTAAGGTTCTGGCTATAACCTGTATGATGTGCACCACCTGCATAGATCCATGCTGCGCAGCCTGTACTCATATCAGGATAAGGTTTCCACAATACACGTGCAACAGGAAGCTTTGGCAGGTCGTGTAACGGTTCAACAGCTTCTACTTCATTGATCAATAAACGGAAACGGTTACCCATATCCACAACAGATGCATTTAATGCGGGTCCGCCAGCAGAATTAAATACCAGACGTACCGGGTCTGCTTTACCACCAATACCTAAAGCATGTACTTCACACGAAGGTTTTGCATTTGCAATAGATGGGCAAATTTCCAGCATGTGGCTGCCAAGCACTAACGAGTTTGCAGGATCAAAATGGTATGTATAATCTTCCATAAAAGAATTGCCACCGGGCAAGCCACTACCCATTACTTTCATGGCTCTTACCAATGCAGATGTTTTCCAGTCGCCTTCGCCTGCAAAGCCGTAACCCGCTGCCATCATGCGTTGTGCACCTATGCCGGGTAATTGCATCATGCCATGAAGGTCTTCGAAAGTATCTGTAAAGCCTTTGAAATTTCCCTGCTCTAAAAAATATTTTAACCCAAGTTCTATTCTTGCCGCATCAACTAGAGACTGACGTTTTTCGTTGCCTTTTTTTAAACTATCAGCAAGCGTATAACTGTCGTTATATTCTTCAATAAGTTTATCAACATCGGCATCGCTTACTTCATTAATTACTTTTACAAGGTCGCCAATGCCATGCGTGTTTACTGAAAATCCAAATTGCATTTCTGCTTCAACTTTATCGCCATCGGTTACAGCAACGTAGCGCATGTTATCACCAAAGCGTACAAACTTTGCGCCCTGCCAGTCGTGCCAGCCTGCGGCTGCTCTGCTCCATGTGTTGATCTTTTCCAGCACTGCATCATCCTGCCAATGGCCTACCACTACTTTTCTTCTTAAACGCATACGGCTCATGATGAATCCAAACTCACGGTCGCCATGTGCGCTTTGATTCAGGTTCATAAAATCCATATCAATATCGCTCCATGGAATATCGCGGTTAAATTGTGTGTGTAAGTGGCACAACGGTTTGTTTAAAATCTTCAATCCACCGATCCACATTTTAGCAGGCGAAAAAGTATGCATCCATGCAACGATACCGATACAATGCTGCGCTGCATTGGCTTCTGCACAAATGCTGTAAATTTCTTCGGTTGATTTTACTGTTGGCTTAAACACGACTGTAACCGGGATCTGCGCTGCATTATTAACCGAAGTTGCTATTGTTTGCGAGTGTGCCGCAACCTGTTTCAATGTTTCATCTCCATATAAGTGTTGGCTGCCTGTTACAAACCATACTTCCAGTTCTTTAAGATTTATGCCCCGATCCCCTAAAGGGGTGTTACTAAATTTGCTCATACGATTTTAGTTAAGATTTATTTCTTTATGTTACCTGCTTTTCTATTTCAATTAAACATCGTTGTGTCACTCACTTGTACGTTCGGAACTTTATGCATCTTTTTTCACCACATAGGAACATAGGCACATAGTTTTCACATAGAATTTTTCTATGTGTGTATTGCTATGTTTCTATGTGCCTATGTGGTTCATGCTACGCTTAGATAAAAGTTCAATATATAATCTAACAGTACAAGAGTGCGACGCAACAAAAGCTTCATAGTAATTCTATTGTCTGGTCAATCATTTTCTTAATATTTTGTAAGCAGATCAATGTCTTTAATTTTTGTTGGAAACCAAACAGTCATTTCACCTTTGCCCCTGTGCGCCCAGGCGTAGTAAGGGATTGCGGTGAATGCCTGTTTTACAGTTGATACATTGTTACCGCTGTTATCAATAATTACAGCAGGCACTTCGCTTTTTAAAACAGTTACGCCGTTCAAGATATCTGACTTAAATTCTGTTGTAAAATTTGTGTTGGCAGGAATGATCAGGTTACTCACTTTGCCATTGTTATCGGGCCACTCAGCGCAATACATTAAGGGGCCGCGTTGCAATGATATTTTGCCAATATCATCTTTTACATTTTCGTTGGCAACAACCTGCCGCACTTCCATTGGTAGGTTAACTTCAACAACATCGCCTTTCTTCCATGTTCTGTTTAGCACTGCATAACCATTTTGTAAAGTGTAATCTACTGCCTGGCCATTTATGTTTATGGTTACCTTTTTATCTGATGTGTTTGCGAATGAATAAAGATCAGAAGGCATCGCTGCATTCTGTGCCCAGCCTGGAATGCGCACCAGCATTGAGAAATCTGCAGATTTATTTGTATTAACAATAAACTTAAGATCACCATCCCACGGATAATTATTTTGCTGAACAATTTCAACAGGTTTGTTATTGATATTAAGTGTTGCATTGCCGCTGATAAAAAGATTTACATAAACATTATTATCTTTTTGCGCATATACATAACCGGGAATAGAAGGCATTAAACGCACTACGTTTGTTGGACAGCAGGAGCATGGAAACCAACCCGAACGCGAAGCTTCCATATCGCCATGTGCGAAACTGTTTTTTATTTGCATGGCATTGGTATAAAAGAAAGATTTACCATCCATGCCAACGCCTGAAATAAAACCATTGTATAAAGTTTTTTCCAGCACATCAATATATTTTGAATCGCCATGCAATAAGAACATGCGCTGGTTAAAAAATACATTTGCTATTGCCGCACATGTTTCATTGTACGCCGTTGCATTTGGTAGTTCATAATTATCGCCAAAGCGTTCTCCATCGCCCACTGCACCTACACCGCCCTGCACATAAATCTTTTTTGAAACTTCGTTCGTCCATATTTTATCTATTGCATTTAAAAGTTGCTGATCGCCTGTAAGTGCCGCCACATCTGCCATTGCGGAGTATAGATAACCTGCACGTACTGCATGGCCTTCTGCTTCGTCCTGATCAACAACAGGTTTGTTGTCCTGCCAGTAAATGCCATTCTTCCATTCATCTTTTGATGTTGAATCATAGCCCTGGTAATGGCCGCGTTGCTCAATAAAAAATTTAGCGGTTGATAAATATTCAGGTTTGCCGGTGATGCGGTATAATTTTACCAAACCCATTTCTACAACTTCATGGCCGGGTGCAACTTTTCTTTGGTCGGGTGCAGGGCCAAACACTTTACATACAAGGTCAGCATTCTTTAAAGCGATATCTAATAAATTTCTTTTGCCTGTTGCCAAGAAGTGCGCTGCTGCTGATTCGTAGAGATGCCCTGCATTGTATAATTCATGGCTCAGTTCTCTTTCTTTTTCCCATCTTTCTTTACCAAGCCATGGGCCAACATTTATCGGATCAATTGTTCTTGCAGTGTATAAATAACCATCGGATTCCTGTGCTTTGCCCACAATATTAATCAATGAATCAATATATTTTTCCAAAGCAGGATTTGGAAATAAACTCAATGAGTAAGATGCCCCTTCAATGGTTTTATAAATGTCTGTATCATCAAAGGGATAGATAGTGCAAAACTTTCCTTTGCGCTCAGCAGCCATTACAAAATTCTTTACACGGCCAGTAGATTCGCATCTTTCAAATGAAGCGGGTATGGTAACTATAGCATTTGTTTTTATACGCGGCAACCAAA